>JANOBN010000582.1:0-12748 GCA_031411675.1 Bacteroidota bacterium
CAACAATTGGTGTAAAATAAGGACTGGCCACACCAGGTTGCAATTTAGATATCAAGACATCATCAGATCCTTTTGGAATACCACTACACCAGTTAACAGCATCTGCCCAATCACTAGTTACCCCTTTCCAGAAATTAGGTGTATTAGTTACCAATACAGGAAGAGACTGAGCAAAACCTGGGAATAATGTACAACTGTATAAGCATTGGTAATAGGTTGTTGCGTTTTGATTGCCTGTATAAGATAATGAGGTTGCCCCTGCAATATTTGCCCATGGACCACCTGCTGTAGGGCCGGATTGCCATTGATATGCCATTGCGGATGCCGGTGTCATTTGAAGTGTTAATGTAAAGTTGATTCCGGAACAAGGCGCAGCAGAGGAAGTAGTAACGCTTAACCCATTAGAAGTAGGACCAGTACAATTTGGCGGAACAAAAGGTATGATAGTAATAAAATAATCTTCTGCCTCCCCGCTACCAAAAGTTGTACAAGCATCTCCTGCGCCATTTGGGTTACCGGCTCCGCGTGAGCGAACTCGCATTCCTGTTAATCCGGTTCCGCTGGATGCAGGTATTGTAATTGGCACTACTGCAGCAGTACCAGGTGGATTGTTTATAGAGGGTTGATACCATTCTGTAGTTTCGAAAATACCATTTCTATTATAATCAATCCAGACAGAAATTATTGCATTACCGCCAATCGTAGTAATGGAAAGGTTATAGGTTGAATTTTGAGTAACAGAAGTTGTTGTTGAACCTGCAACCGGGTATTGTGTATAAGATGGTCCATTACCGCTACTACAGCCAGTAGTATTATTTAATGTATTCAGGGTTACATTACTTACAGTAGCAAGTGCGCAGCCAGCAGGATGTACAGGAATACAGTAGCATTGTGTTGGTGAAGCCATTGGAACGAAAACAACACCGGTAATTTGTGGAATGCCGGCATTACAAGTTAATACGCAACGATACCAGGAATCAACGGTTTGTGATGTTTTATATGGAATATAGTTAGCTCCTACAATGTTATTATATGGCCCGGCAGCAGATACAGTGGAAACTTGCCATTGCCAGGTTTGGAAGGAACCTACAGTGTTGTTACCTGAAATACTTAAATTAAAATTCTGGCCATTACAAACTGCCGGAAAACTGGATTGCGCTGTTCCCGGAGTTGTAAGATTACAAACTAAACCAGGAGCAATGTTTACATTATAATCTTCAACTTCACCCCATGCAAACGATCCACAGGCAGGGTCTCCGGCACTACCAGCTTCACGCAATACTACACGCATACGGGTAACACCCGTATCAGAGCTAAATGGAATAAGCACAGTGCCGGAAGCAGTAGGTGTTGCCTGGGCAGTTGGTCCACCGGATAATGCTCTTTCATTGTTGACATCAAAAAATCCATCCGCATTCCAGTCAATAAATACATTAAAGAAAGCAGAAAAGAAAGTACCTCCCTGAGTTATCTGGCAAAGGTTCAAACCATAATTTTCACCTTGAATAAGGTTATAAGGTCCCAAACCGGTAAAGCTTGTATAAGTTCCGGTTGCTGCAGGATTATTTAATACTGGATTACATCCACCAACAGGGTTATTTATTATTAATGCACCGTTTGAAACACGTGTCATAGTTACGTTTCCAATATCAGTATCTCCCGAAAAACTTGCTCCTGAACTACAATAACAACTCAAATAGTTGTTTTGATTTACAGTATAAGGAAAGGTAGTTATAGATGATGCATTAAAAGTACAGGTTACAACACAACGATAACTTGTTTGTTCGGTTTGTGTTGTTGTAAGACTGGTGTTTATTGCCCCGGCAATATTAGTCCAGCCCCCACTAGTTACATTATTATATTGCCATTGAAATGTAAGACCTCCTACACATGGCAGGGTGGGCAGTATCACTGTAAAAGGTACCCCGCTACAAACGCTTGTTGCATTTGAGTTTGGAGTCATAGGTGGTAAAGCTGCACAATTAGGGGCTGGAGCATAGGTTAAGCGAATGTTTGGACGGAGAGTGGTTGTAGGGGTACCAGAACCGGTTGGGGGTGAATTATCTGCTGCCCATCCAATAAAATTTGCATTGGTTGTATTGCTGGCTCTGAAAAGAATAGAGTTGAAAGTTCCGCAAGTACCATCAGCAAACCATCCATTAGGGTCACTTGTTGGAGGAAGTGCATAATTTGTTTCCACCAATACCTCAATACTATTAGCATTATTCTGAAAAATAAAACAGTTTTGAAGGGCAATACTTACATATGTTCCCGGTGAACTCCAGTTTGAAGCTGGAATTAATCCATCAAAAACTAACTGTGATCCCAAAATTGCGTTTGCGAAGGTGGTAGTGCCTAGTGTTGCAGGAGCTATCTCCTTTAAGTAAATTTTACAGTTATAATCCGCTGTCGGAGGACAGTTCTGTGACTCAAAATAAAAATCAAGATTGGTAATACTGGAACCTGCTGGTAAGCCAGCTCCTGCATTTATCTCGGTTTTATCATAAACCATTATAGATCTTTCATAACCAAAGTAAACCCCCAATGGGTTTCTTCGTGTTCCACCATTGGGGTTACCCGCCGGAATTTCAACAGTCTGAGCCAGTGTGGAAATAGCAACGCTTGTAAGGGCAACAAGCACCACAATTCTAAGGGCAATAAACTTCATTGATTTTAAGTAAGTATTTACCATCTGAAGAGGTTTTAGTCGTTAAACATAGATTGTTTTGAGACCCTAAAGGTAATAATTTTATAAAACGCCCGTAATACTAGGTGAAATATTTTATTCCTTATGTTAATTAATTTGTAAAACTATATTTGCAGAATATTAAATCACTGGGGTGCCCCCTGCTAATTGCAGTTGTGGCTGAGATAAAACCCATAGAACCTGACACCGGTAATGCGGGCGAAGGAAGTGTACTTAAGGGTACTTTTTCAGCTTTTGGCGCATGCCGGTGATATAAAAACCTCTGAAAAATGAAAAAGATTCCTCTTTTAGTCCTATTGATTATAAGCACTTTTAAGGTGAATGCCCAGTTTAAACTAAAAGGTATTCTGCTATCAGGTACAAATAATACCGTTATTCCTGATGCCGGTCTTCAAATTAACGACGGTAAAATTATTTCGTCTGATGAGTCAGGCATGTTTAATTTTCAAGGCCTGCCAAAGGGGTTACAAACCCTTAAAATCAGCTGTATTTCCTATAAAACGGAAATATTCAGCTTAGAACTTAACTCTGATACTGTAATAATGCTCTACTTGAAGCCGGAATCACTTATAACAGAAGAAATTATTGTTACGGCTACCAGAGCCAATGGCCGAACACCCATTAGTTCTACCCTGATTGATAAAAAAGAAATTCAAGATAAGAATTATGGACAGGATATACCCTTCATTATTAATCAATTACCCTCTGTAGTGACCACTTCTGATGCCGGAACAGGCATTGGTTATACCGGGCTCCGCATCCGGGGTACCGATCCTTCCCGAATTAATGTAACGGTTAATGGAATACCCATGAATGACGCTGAATCCCATAACCTTTACTGGGTAGATCTACCTGACCTTGCCTCCTCTGTTGAGAATATTCAGGTGCAGCGTGGCGTTGGAACCAGCACTAACGGCGCCGGCTCCTTTGGAGGTTCCGTTAATATTCAGACTTTACATGCTTCTGAAATCCCCTTTTCTGAAATTAACCTATCGGTCGGCTCCTTCAAAACCATCAAAGCATCTTTAAATTTTGCATCCGGTAGAATTAACAAATACTGGAGTATTGATGGGCGTTTGTCAAAAATAACTTCTGATGGTTATGTTGACAGGGCTACCTCTGATCTGAAATCATTTTTTATTTCTACGGGATATACCGGTAAAAAAACGATTATCCGCCTTCAGGTTTTTTCCGGCAAGGAAGTAACTTTTCAATCATGGAACGGCGTTCCGGAAGCTCTTCTGAAAAATGACAAACAAGATATGCTGGAATATATATCAAGAAATTTCACGACGAGTGAAGAAGCAGATAATTTGTTAAACAGCGGCAGAACATATAACTATTACACATACAAAAATCAGGTTGATGATTATCAGCAGGATCATTATCAACTTCATTTTTCACATGCCTTTAATTCACGATTAAAAGCAAATGCATCACTACACTACACTTATGGACGTGGCTTTTTTGAAGAATTTAAATATGCAAATGGTAATGATCAACAAGGTTTGTTTTCTTTCTATGGACTTGATGATATTACTATAGGCAATGATACAATTTCAGCTACAGATCTGGTACGAAGAAAATGGTTAAAAAATGTTTTTTATGGATTAACCTTTTCAATAAATTATGACCCGGGAAAAAAACATCAGTTCATTTTAGGTGGTGCGGCAAATGAATATGACGGTTTACATTTTAACGAGATAAGCTGGATGCAATATGCAGTAAATATCAAACCCCGACAACAATATTATAACGATAAAGCGGTTAAGACAGATGCAAATATTTTCCTGAAATACAGCTATATGTTAAATGATAATATTTCATTGTACACGGATCAACAAATCAGAAATGTTAATTATACTTTTAATGCCGTACCTGATATAGAAAGTACGATTATAAATCAACAGGATAAATTGCTTTTTTATAATCCGAAGGCCGGCATATATATAACTCCGGATGAACATCTGTCGGCTTATTTTTCAATAGGTATTGCCAATAAAGAGCCAAATAGAGATGATTATACTCAAAGCACTATTACCAGCCGCCCGAAAGCAGAAAATTTAACCGATTATGAAGCAGGATTAAACTATCGTAACAAGTATTTAAATGCAGGTGTGAATTTCTATTTTATGGATTATAACGACCAACTTATTCTTACCGGTGCATTAAATGATGTGGGAAATTACACACGAACAAATACACCAAAAAGCTCCAGAACAGGAATGGAATTGTCCGCATCATTTTATCCGTTAAAAAAACTGGAAGGAGGATTTGCACTTACATTAAGCAGGAATAAAATAGAATCTTTTACCGAATTCATTACCGATTATGATAACAATTCTGAAATTCAATATGAATATAAAAATTCGGATTTAGCTTTTTCTCCTGAGGTTATAGGATCTGCAAATATCAAATGGAATTTCACAGATCAATTAAACATTCAGTTGATTGGAAAATATGTTGGTAAACAATTTCTCGACAATACATCAAGTATATCACGCAGTTTAGATGCATATCAGGTCCTGGATGCAAACATAAGCTGGAAAATACATCTGCCATTCCTGAAGGAAGTTACTGCAGGATTATTATTGAATAATATTCTCGATACAAAATATGTATCTAATGGTTATACTTACGGATATTTCTATGGCTCTTTAGTCCGTGAAAACATGTACTATCCTCAGGCAGGTTTTAACATGATGGGACGAGTATCAATCCGGTTCTGATGTTCTTTCAGGAAAAATAAATAAAGTCAACTCCACAAATTGCTCCCAGCTTAATTGTTCCGGACGCAGGGTTGAATATGGAAGTAATGCAAGCCTTTCAGGAAGCATTGCACTCCTTAAAGAGTTTCGCAATGTTTTCCGGCGCTGATTAAATGCAAGTTTAATCACCTTTTTAAAATCAACTTCTCTGCAGGCTAGTTTTGTTCTGGCATTTCTTGTCAGTCGGATCATCCCTGACTGCACTTTTGGAGGAGGATGAAATTGCGAAGCATCTACTGTAAAAAGGTATTCACAATCGTACCATGCCTGTAACAACACACTCAATATTCCATAATCTTTATTGCCGGGTGGAGAGATTACTCTTTTAGCTACTTCCTTCTGAAACATTCCAACCAATAAAGGAACCCTGTCCTTATTTTCCAAAACTTTAAATAAAATCTGTGAGGAAATATTATAAGGAAAATTACCGATAATGGCTATTCTTGAAGGCAACAAACTAAAGTCCATCTGTAAAAAATCTGCCTCAATAATCCTGTTCTCCAATTCAGGGAAATGTTCTTTAAGATAGGCAACAGACTCTCTGTCTAATTCCACCAGATGCAATTTAAATGGCATTGAAATAAGATACTTCGTCAGCACACCCATTCCGGGACCTATCTCCAAAACATCAGCATATTCATCAGATGGAATTAACGCTTCGGTTATACGCGATGCAGTACCCTCATCCGCTAAAAAATGCTGACCAAGAAATTTCTTTGGACGAACATCAGTATAGATACGCTCGGCTTTATTTCCTGACATAACTCCTAATACAAAGCTTATTTAATTACTTCAAGCAACGTCCTGAATGCCACAAAACGCTCTTTATACTTCTTCTGTGTTTCCGCCTGCAATGCCGGAGCAAATTCATCCCTGTACTTTTCATAATCCGCCATACTTTTACAATGGTATTGAATTGAATAAGTTAATCCTTCCATGTCTTCTACAAGCACTTTCAGAACATGATTTTCTGTAAATAAACCTGTATTCATTACTTCAGGAATATGAACTTCCAGCATCCATGCAAGCCACTCGGCGGCAACAGCATGATCTACTTTAACCGTTACATTATATATAATCATAAATTAAAATTTTTAATTTAATACTGGTAAAAAATAATTAAAATGATAACACGTAAATAACAAGGAAAGCATTAATTAATTCAACTTCTCACCGCGCAAAACACGAAAGCGTTTACGTGCATCTACCACATAAAGACTGCCCGGAAACTGGGTGATTAACTGTTCATATAACTCCTTCGCTTTATCCTTGTTTTTTAGTTTATTTTCATAAATATCTCCCATCCTGAATAATGCATCATCAGCAAGAATATCAGCAGGGTATTTGTCAAGTATATCTTTATAAAATGTTAATGCTGTCTCAAATTTTCCGTTTTTGCTGTAAATCAACCCTTTCTTATACCATACTTCATCAGTAAGCATATGCGAGGGAAACTCTTCAAGCAATGAATCCAGCGTAAGCAATGCCAATGAATCCTGGTTTTGGAAAGCAAGCAACTCTGCTCTTGAAAAGATAAGCAATGCAGTTGTTGTTGTATCCAGATTTGTGTTATCCATAATTAGCAACTCCAGTGATATTGCATCATTGGAAATTAATTGCGATGTTGCAGCTTTTAATACTTTTAATTGCTCTCTGGCCCATGGGAATTCGCCGAGATAATAAGATAATCGTGCATTTCTGAATTTAGCTTCTCTGCCCAAAGCATCATTTTTAAAATCTTTATCCACCTGCCCATACAATAATGCTGCCTCCCATACTTCTCCTGTGAAAACATATATATCTGCCAACTCCAGTTTACATTCGGCTTTGAAATCCGGACTCAATTGAGGAATTTTTATAGTTTCATTTAACAGGTCAATTGCATTATCCGATTTGCCAAGATAAAATGCCTCCAGATGTGCATAGCCTCTGATTAATGAAGCAGTAGCAGCATTACGTCCTAATTCCTTTAGCGTTTTTTCATAATCCATTTCCAGTTTCAGGAGATCACTGATAGTATATGTGCCGGCTGATGTTACCTTTTCATTTACTGCATTTATAAGTTCAATCCGCGCTGTTATATATAAAGGAAATGAAGGTCCTTTATCCACGACATACTGAAAACACTTTTCAGCGGTGATGTAATCTTCGTTTGTTACGCATAATTTACCAAGTGCTATTACCCGATCACCACTTTCTGTTAAACGCTTATCAATTCCTCTTGCCTGAGTAAATGCCGATTCAAAATCTTTTTCCTGAAGAAAATACCAGTACAACAATTCACTATATTCAATTTCGTCAGGGTATTTCTGAATTCTTCGCAGCAATGATGTTCGAAGCAAGTCAGCAAAATTTCCCGATAGCTCATTCGACAATTTATTCTGAAGAATAGTTTGCACGTTTGAGATATACCCGCTCTGAAAATTGATCATATCCAGGTATTCATTTATCATCTCCGCACTATTGCCCTGGTTCTCATAAACCTCTGCCAGTTCGAAGCCAAATGGATAGGTGCCATTCATTAATTTCCTTCCCTGTAAATAGGTTTTAAGCGCATAATCATAAAGCTGCTTTTGCATGAATGCATTACCCAGCATATTTACCTGGTTAACATCGGGACCAAGTGATTTAATAAGTTCATTATATGATTTGGCTGCTTTTTCCTTCTCCCCTTTTAATTCTAAAATCATTCCCACATCAGTACGTACATTAAAATCAGCAGGAAACTTTTTTACATGGCGCTTTGTTAGTTTCTCTGCTTTATCAAAATCTTTAAGGGCAATCAATGTTCTCAGATAAGAAGGGTAAGCACTAAACGGATCCTGATCATAATATTTTTCAAGGTAAACAACTGCTTTTTCATAATCACCCGTACTAAAGTATTGTTGAGCAAGCTCTGCATTAGTTTGACCGGTTTGTGCCACTGCAACCTGAATGTATGCCAGGAACAATACCAACAATAAATGTCTTAGATAATTATTTCTTCCGTTCAAAATCTGATTTAGTTGATAATGTTAAATCCTGTATAAGGAACCAGTACATCCGGTATATGTATTCCTTCAAGTGATTGATTATTTTCGAGCAATGCTGCAACAATACGAGGTAACGCAAGTGCACTGCCATTTAGTGTATGTGCAAGTTGCGGTTTATTACTTCCGTCTCTGAATCGCAATTTTAATCGGTTGGATTGAAATGTTTCAAAATTGGAAACTGAACTTACTTCCAGCCATTTCTGCTGTGCTGCTGAATAAACTTCCATGTCATAAGTTAGTGCCGAGCCAAAACTCATATCACCACCGCATAAACGAAGTATTCGGAATGGTAAATTTAAAAGTCGCAACAACCTGGCCACATAGTCCTTCATTTCTTCCAGCGTAGCATAGCTTTTTTGCGGATGTTGCACCTGGACAATTTCAACTTTGTCAAACTGATGAAGACGGTTTAAGCCTCTTACATGTGCACCATATGAGCCGGCCTCCCTTCTAAAACAAGGTGTATAAGCTGTGTATTTCACCGGAAGTTCCGCCTCTTTTACTATTACATCACGGAAAAGATTAGTTACCGGTACTTCAGCCGTTGGTATCAGATAAAAATTATCCACCCCAACATGATACATCTGGCCTTCTTTGTCAGGTAATTGTCCCGTTCCAAAAGCGCTCGCTTCATTAATCAGTATTGGGGGTTGTACCTCATAATATCCGGCCTTATCTGCCTGATCAAGAAAAAAATTAATGAGGGCTCGTTGCAACTTGGCTCCTTTACCTTTATATACCGGGAAACCCGCACCTGTTATCTTATTTCCAAGTTCAAAATCGATTATATCATATTTCTGGGTCAGTTCCCAATGAGGCAAAGACGCAGCTGGTAACACCGGTAATTCTTCTATACTGCTGTAAACAACTTCATTATCTTCAGGTGTTTTACCTTTTGGAACACTTACATCAGGCATGTTCGGTAATTTAACCAGCTCGTTGTGCACTTCCTGCTCCAGATTTGCCTGTTTCTCTTCCAGTTTTCTGGAAAGCTCCTTCAATGCTAAACTTTTATTTTTTAAATCATCCCCTTCGGCCTTTTTTCCCGCTTTGTATAATTCACCAATCTGTTTGGCTAAGGAATTCTGCTCAGCCAATAAACCTTCCAGTTCCTGCTGCTGCATTCTTCTGTCAGCATCCATAGTAATTAACTGATCGACAATCACACGGGCATCAAAATTTTTAACAGCTAACCGCTCCACAACATGGTCAGCATTTTCACGGATAAAAGATAATTGTAACATAGAATTATTATGAGTGCACAAATATAGCTGAAAGAACTGTTGAAAAGAGCTTAAAATGAAGGCGTTTATTACTGATGTTTCCTATATTTTTGACACCTATGCAAAAGAGTGTATCATTTTCACTATTCGCAATATTTTCATTCCTAATACCCGGAATAGTTATTTACGGTAATACGGGATGGTACCTCGGATTCGCCGATGCCGGAGAATTTGCGCTTGCCACAAAAATTGCAGGCATTGCTCATGCCCCGGGTTTTCCGTCATATATCCTTGCCGGCAAGCTTTGGTCATCATTTACCGGAATTGCCGGAATCCCGCATATTTCATCAATGATTATTTTCTCCATTTTTTGCACTGCACTATCTACAGTACTCCTTTTCGCATTGTTCGACAGAATTCTGACTTATATATATAATGATGTACCATTTCTGACCCGTCATCTGGTTTGTTTTGTTGCATCTTGTTCCTTCTTTACAGGCATAACTGCATGGCATTGGTCATCTAATCTGGAAGTATATACATTTCAGGTATTGTCCTTTGCATTGCTATTATTCGGATTGATCAGCAATGCTATCAAAACTGAAAAACAAAATATCTTTATTGCAGGGTTAGGTGCTGCATTGGGTCTTGCGAATCATCACCTCACTATGATTTTCTTTCTTCCATTTACATTGCTGCTTTTTACATCACCATTTCGCTTAACTCTGCTTGTTGAAGATAAAACTTCTTCAAAAAACAAGAAACACGTCCATAACACATATTTTTCTGCTACATCATTCAGACTCTTTTCTATGGTAACAATTTCCATTACCCTTTTATGTTATGGATGGATGTATTTCAGGGCATCTCAACCATTACCATTCAAATTTGGCAGCCCTGATTCCCCCCAACGGCTATTTTATCATCTTGCCGGAGGTGCATGGCTGGAAAATACAAAAGCATCCGTTAGCGGAATTGCTGCATTACGTTTCCCTTATTTTATGAAAATAACATTTGAACAATTTTTTCTGTTGCTGCCATTTGTAATATTGGGGTTTATAGAGCTTTTCAGGAAACGCATAGCAAAGATTTTTTATATGATTCTTGGCTATTACCTCTTAATGTTGATATATCAGCTTCGTATCGATCAGACATCTGATACAGATGCCTATATGTTGCCTGCATTCTTTGTGCTTACTATCAGTATCCCTTTGGGAATGATGCGCTTTATATCCTGGCAGAAAAAACTACAGTATCTGTTACCTCTGCTCATTATCACACAGGCAACAATAAACTTCAGCAAAACTGATAAACGAAGTTTTAATGTAAGCGAAACACTAATGGCAGAGCTGGATCGTTGTGCTCCAAAAGGAAGCGTAATCCTATTTGCAGACTGGACCTCCGTAATACAATATTATTATTTCCGGATTTCTGAAAATTTCCGTCCCGATTTAATTGTATTAAACTATGATCTTAAGTTTACACACTACCGTATCTTGCCGGAAATGTATCCTGCTTTTTACAATGAAATAAAGCCGGAATACGATCATTTTATTGAACAGCTTGGTGTAGCACATCCGCAGGAAATTTACAACACCGGTTGCACACTTGATAATCCTGAGCTGTTACAATCATGGACAAAGACCATAGAAAAAATCAAATCTTATTGCACCAAAAGAAACGTGCCTTTTATGAATGACCCAAAAGCTTTTGTTTTTCTGAGTCAATATCAGTTAATGAGTAATAACTCTTTCGTTAGCGGCCCTTTGGTGTCCACAATTAAAACGGGAATGGGAATAGAATTTCTCGATCTTAAATATAACTGGCTGGATTCACCATTATTGCTAAAAGAGCCGTCAGCAACCGACAAAATGGTAGATCTTGAAGCAGCACTTGATTTTAACAGAAACTATTACCGCTCCACCGTCAATATCGGAATGTATGAGCAAGCTCAAAAATCATACGAAAAAATAAAAATGCTGCAGCGTAAAATGAAAAGAAATATGCCTTTTGTATACCGGCCTAAATGAAAAATAAGATAAAACTTTTCCTGCTTATTTTATTTGCTTGTATTGCAGTTTATTTATTGATGCATTTAGAACAGTTAGTTTATGGTTATGGCCAACTGAAAGGACAATTACATCTGGTAATGAATGCTTGTCCGGTGGAAGAAGTATTATCCGACAAAAAGGTGCCGGAGGAAATTAAAACAAAGCTGCGTTTAATACAACTAATAAGAAAATTTGCAACCGACTCATTGGGTTTAAAAGAATCCGAAAATTATACTTCCTATTACGACCAGAAAAACAAACCGGTATTGTGGGTACTTACAGCCTCATACCCACTCGAACTTAAAGCTTATCAGTGGCAATTTCCATTTCTTGGAGAAGTGCCTTACAAGGGGTTTTTTATTCAAGAAGAAGGAAAAAAAGAACAGGATCAGTTGAAGATAAAGATTTTAGACACTGAACTTTCTCCAACAGGTGGATGGTCAACCTTAGGTTGGTTTAAAGATCCCGTTTTAAGTAATATGTTAAAAAAAGATGAGGGACGAATTGCAGAATTGATTATTCACGAATTGACGCATGGAACTATTTATTTGGCGGATAGTGTAAATTATAATGAAAATCTGGCAACATTTATCGGCGAACAAGGTGCAATCCGGTTTCTGAAATCTTATTATGGTAAAAGTTCAAAGGAGCTAAACGACTATATTAATTTTAAATCTGATGAAGAGCTTTTCGGCAAGTACATGTTGCAATCCGCAAATTCACTCGATAGTCTTTATCAGACCTTTGGTAAAGAAACATTCCGTGAAAAACTCTTAAAGAAAAATCTTTTCATCCTTAAAATTGTTACCGACATTAATAAACTACCACTTCATAATAAAAGCAGGTACCAATTTCATTTCCCGGGCAATAAACTCCCGGGTAATACCTGGTTGATGGGCTACTTGCGGTATAGAGGCAAACAAACAGGAATGGAGAACGAACTTTTGTCAATGAATGGGAATTTACG
>JANOBN010000583.1:0-8773 GCA_031411675.1 Bacteroidota bacterium
CTATATTACTGTCTTTTAGAAAACAAGCATAAATTGAGCACAAAGAAAAAATTATTTCTACTTATCACCGGAGGCTTTGTAGTAAGGCTGTTGTTTTTTCTGGTTGGCGCAAGGATTTATTATGGCAAAAATGATTTTACTACCAACGGCGACACCTGGGGTTGGACCGACTCCATACTTAACTTAATAAATCATGGAATTTACACTGCTGATTTATTCGTTGAAAATGCCCTGTATTATCGCCCTCCGGGATTTGGTTTCTTTATAGGCATCTTCTATTTCCTTGGCGGTTGCGACATGAATGCAGCACTTAAAATTATTCCCTGGGTGCAGATTATAATGGATACCTTTTGCATCTACTTTGTTTATCATATTGCAAAATCATTATTTAAAAATGATAAAACAACTCTTATTGCAACAGCATTGTATGCCTTCTACCCTTTTATCATTGTATGGAATCCTGTTATTGTAGCAGAATCATCAAGTGTGTTTTTCCTTTTGGCATCGTTGTATTTCTATTTTGGGAAAAACAAGTACGGATTTATCTTTTCGGGTATCCTTATTGGTATTGCTGCATTAACAAGGCTGCAAACGATTTTCATTTTTCCTTTTATGGCTGTTGCAATACTTATTGCCTTTAAAAAATTACCATGGCTGAATAAGAGATTCATTCAGTTCTGTCTGTCATTTGCCTTAATTTACGGGATTTGGCCGGCACGCAACTATCTGCTTCACGATCGCATAATGTTTTCGCAGGATCTTAATGTTGGAAAAAACTGGTCACCTGATTATCTGGCTTTTATGGATTATATCTTTTCCATTCAAACAGATCATCTTCCACAATACGATCAGATTGTTAATTTTGAAGAAGTAACCTGGCCAAAGCATGCTTACCTCAAATCAGATGATTCATTGCTATTAGCCAATATTGTAGAATTGTGCAGGCATTGCGGAACCGGCTTCAGTTACTTTATGATAAATGAAGGCACTGTTAAAGCAACCGTACCTGATTCATTAAATTGCGATGCTGTTATCGCGGAAAACTTTAAACAGCTTACCCGCGAACAAAAAACAAATAATGCATACAATTATTATATAAAAGTTCCGGTTTCAAATCTATATAAATGCTTTTTCAAACTAAATCTATATGGTGATAAGGACTGGAAAGTAAAGCTGTTCTCCCTTCTGCTTTTTTTATATCGCACAATTCTGATTTTTGCAGGGATAATCGGACTTTTCAAAATCTTCAGAAAAGAAAAAGATCTGAATCATTTTGTTTTCTTAATTACAGGTTTCTTTTTAGCCTGGTATTTGTATTTATCATTTGTATATAGAAATATTGAAATAAGGTATTTACTTCCTGTTGATATATTGCTCTTGCTGCCTGCCGCCTGGTTAATTTCATTTTACCTTGAGAAGATAAAAAAAAGCACCCCATAAAATAGTATATAATAATCGATTGTTTACATCTAAGTTGTAATTTAGCCGCATGTGCGGATTAGCCGGTTTTATATCATTTGACTCCTTTTTTAATCAGGAGGACTTAACACTGATGACGCAGAGCCTTGCACACAGAGGCCCTGATGCTGAAGGTTTTTTTATGGATGAGCATTGTGGTCTGGGGCACCGGCGCCTGAGTGTGATAGATTTATCCACACGTGCATCTCAACCAATGTATTCGGCTAACGACAGGTTTGTAATTGTTTATAACGGGGAGATCTACAACTTCAGTGAGATTGGAGCCTTTCTGAAGGGCAGTTCACAACATCAGGCTATCAATTTTAAAACATCCAGCGATACAGAGGTTATTCTGGAATCATTTTCAGCACTTGGAATTGATTTCGTTAATCAGTTAAACGGAATGTTTGCCATTGTTATTTATGATAAAAAAAATCAGGAGCTTTATCTTTTCAGAGACCGCTTGGGCATTAAGCCGTTAATGTATTATTGGGATGGAGAGCACTTTGCTTTTGCTTCAGAACTAAAAGCATTTAAGCAAATTCCTAAAATAAAAAAGGAAATTAATAAGCCTGTCATCCATGATTTCCTCCACCTTGGTTTTATTCCTACACCACATAGTATATATAAAAATATTTTTAAATTGAATGCCGGCTGCTGGATGAAAGTTTCCAGAACAGGTATTGAAGAACACCGTTACTGGAATTTGAATACCAAGCTGCAAAATACTGTGGTTAGTGATCCGGAAGAAGCAATGGTTAAGCTGAGCGATCTTATGATGAGTTCCGTTCAATACCAGTTAAAAAGCGATGTGCCTTTTGGTGTTTTTCTAAGTGGTGGAATAGACTCCAGTTTTGTTACTGCACAAGCTGTTCAACTTTCCAGTGTAAAAATTAATACGTTTTCAATTGGATTTGAAGAAAACAGTCATAATGAATCTGAATATGCCAAGGCAGTTGCACAATACCTCTCAACAGATCATTTTGAGTTTATTGTTTCCTATAAGGATGCCATGCAATTGATCGATTCTATCATTGAAACATACGATGAACCTTTTGCTGATCCTTCTGCTATACCTACCATGCTTGTTTCCAAACTGGCACGTCAGTATGTTACTGTAACATTATCCGGTGAAGGAGGTGATGAACTCTTTTTTGGTTATGGGGCTTATAAATGGGCAAACAGGCTGAGCAATCCTCTGGTAAATCTTATCCGTACTCCTCTGGCAAGTTTATTTGAACATGGATCTTCAAGGGTACAACGCATAAGTCATATGCTAAGACCTCAGGACTCTATGAATCTCAGAAGTCATATATATTCTCAGGAACAATATTATTTTACTTCAAAAGAAATCAGTGAACTGGTTACCGACAGCAACAGTATTTATTCCTTTATAAATAATGATGAAAAAATTAAGTTTAGTTCTGTAATCGGTGAGCTGAAGAATGTGGCCAATTTTGCGCAGAACCATCGTCGTTTAACTGCTATGGAGCAACAGGCTTTATTTGATCTTTACTATTATCTTCCTGATGACTTGCTTACAAAAGTTGACCGGGCCAGTATGAAATTCAGCCTGGAAACAAGAGTTCCTTATCTTGACCACAGAGTAGTGGAATTTGCACTTAATATAAGTCCGTCCTTAAAATATAAAAACGGAATTGCGAAACATATTCTTAAAAAAATTCTCTACCAGTATATTCCGAAGAAGCTTTTTGACCGGCCAAAACAAGGATTTGCAATACCACTTAATAAATGGCTTCATAATGAACTTCATTACCTCATTGAAGAAAACCTGAATAAAGCGACACTGGAACAATATGGCTATGTAAAACCGGAAGTTGTAGCTGTTTTACTTGATCAATTTAATAATGGGCACGACTACCTGTATAACCGTATCTGGTTACTGATAATATTGCATAAGTGGCTTCGTCAGAATACTTAAACAGGACTTAGCTGAATTCCTTTAACCTGTAATTGTATATCTGCTTTTGCCTTCTTTTTGACAGCAACTAATTCTCTTGCCTTATACTGTACAATATACAAGCAGGCAACATAAAATGGAATTACCGGTATTTTATACCTTACCAAACTGCCAAAATTACTTGTAGATAATCCCACAGAAAAAGCAAAAAACATACTAAAAATAAATGCAAAAGTTAACAAATGACTGCTTAACATAATTCTGAAAAAACCTATTATTCTGGTCAACAAAAGAACACGAATCGTAAAAATTAAAATAACTAAATTTTCAATGGAGGAAATAAGCATTACCAGGTTGTTGGCTTCCAGAAGAAACGGACGGAACAGTGCTGCATTGATAGCAGCAGGCGCCTTTTTCAGCATACTCCCTAACTCCGGATCAAATTCCCCTATATCGAAGCTGTTACCCTTATAATAATCGCGTTTTAAATCCTGCTGCGTCACAACAGCTTTATTCAGAATATTATCAAGCGCATAATCTTCGAGGGATGATGCCATCATTTTCAAAAACGCAAATCCAAATATTAATACCACAGTTACTAAAATTGGCAACGCTGCTGTCCGTGCAATGGAGCCTTTTATTTTTAACAGAATATTATGTATAATCCAGATTAATACCCCCGGCATGAGCCCGATAAGAATATATGGTTTAATAGAAATAATAAAAAAGGCAGAAACAATTAACAGAATAATATTATAATGTACTTTTCTTTGCTTGATAAAAACCATGTAAAAACTGTAAGTAAAGAAACCAACTGAACTAAAGGTAAACGTGTCTTTTAAAAGCCCGCTTCCCCAGAAAAATACAGATGGAATAAAAAAAACTGAAATCGCTAATTCCTTTTTAAGGTTTGGGAATTCCGCAATGAATACCTGAAAAAGTTTCCATACACCAATAAAAGAAATCCAGGCTGTGAGTAAATTTGCTACCACTACACTTCTGAATGATAAAATCACCGGAAAAAAAGCGAGTTTTACCACAAAAAAGGCATTTGAATCTTTAAAATAGCAGGGAAAACCGGTTTCAGAAGTAAAATAATAATAAAATTCCGGAGTATGTGGATTCAGCATAATTTTAAAAAACGATGCCGGATCAATATAAAGCAACTTCACTAAACAAATTGCATCAGCATAATATTGTACGGTATCTCCTCCGGGGTAATAGAGAGTGTACACCATAATTAACCCAAAGCCTCCAAAAAGCTTTGCCATCAGGCCCGGCATATAATATTTATACTCAGGATGATTGATAACCATCCTGTTTCGGTAAATTCGTGCCGTTAATAAAATCAACAGCAATAGTACCGGAGTAAAAATCAGATCATAAATGGACAGGTACTGCATATGGTGTAATTGAACCGGTGTAACGGACAGCCCAAATTTACAAATGAAGCCTTTATACCCGGCAACTCAAACGACTAATAATTCAAATAATTATCGGTGAACACACTTTATCTGACTTATGATGGCCTGACCGACCCACTCGGGCAATCTCAAATTTTGCCTTACCTGGCAGGTATTTCAAAAAATGGTTATCAGATAACTATAGTTAGTTGTGAGAAAAAAGACCGTTTATTAAAAGAAGGGGATACTATTAAGAAGGTGCTCTTTGAAAACGATATTTCATGGATAATTGTCCCCTACTCTAATTCAATACCGATAGTTTCCCCACTGCTAATTTTGTATAAAATGTGGCGAAAATCTAAGAAAAAGCTGAATTCTGAAGCATTTTCTCTGATTCACTGCAGGAGTACTTTGCCTGCTATTGTCGGACTAAAGTTGAAAGAAAGATTTAGTATCCCTTTTATTTTTGACATGCGTGGTTTTTGGGCAGATGAACGGGTAGAAGGCAATATCTGGCCACAGGATAAATGGATCTACCGTTTTTTATATAAATGGGTAAAAAATAAAGAGAAGTCCTTGTTTTCAGAAGCAGATCATGTAATAAGCTTAACAGAGTCTGCAAAGAGAATCATGAAAAATAATCCGGAACTTAATAGCAATGTTCCTGTTACTGTTATTCCATGTTGTGCTGATTTTAACCTGTTCAATCCGTTAAGCATTTTGCCAACAACTATTAGCAGCAAGAAAGATGAACTCGGTATTAAGAAAGATGCTTCTGTCATTATATATACCGGAAGTATCGGAACATGGTATATGCTTGACGAAATGATTCAATTTTTCAAAATTTATCTTCACAAAAATCCGGGAAGTAAATTTTTATTGGTCACAAAAGAAAATCATGATTTAATACTGGCAACCGCAAATCAATACGGCATTTCAAACGATGATATCCGAATTACATCATCAGGCCGCAACGACATGCCATTATTTCTTGCACTTGCAAACGCCTCACTTTTTTTTATTAAGCCGGTTTATTCCAAGCAGGCATCGTCTCCGGTGAAGCAGGGTGAGTCACTGGCAATGGGTGTTCCGGTAATTACTAATTCGGGTATTGGTGATAGTGATGAAATGATTACGTCAAATAACTTTGGCTGGATTATAAATTCCTTTGATGAAAATTCTTATACTACAACTATTGAAAAAATGCTTCAGTTAAAAGCAGATCAATCGCTCATCCGCAACAATGCACAAAAAATTCTTTCCCTGGAAAAGGGCATAGAAAGTTATTTAGAAGTTTATGCTGATAGTGTGAAAAACTAATGATGATATTTTTCATTTCTCAATATTGTAAATGCCCTGTAGAGTTGTTCCACGAAAATCAACCTTACCATTTGATGGGTAAATGTCATTTTCGACAATGCCATTTTCAAATTAGCTCTTTGATAAACTGTTTCATGAAAACCATACGCACCACCAATTACAAACACCAATGATGCAATGCTCTTGTTTTGCAATTGTGCAATTTGATTTGCAAATTCCACAGACGTGAATTCATCGCCTCCTTCATCCAGCAAAATCAGGTAATCAGAATTTTTTAACTGACTAAGTATCTTTTCGCCCTCCTTTTGTAAAACCTGCGCTTTTTCAACAGAATTTGCCCGAACCTGTAATTCTTCCAGAACAAATCCCGAATAATGGCCAATACGTTTGGCATAATCCGCAACACCTTCCTTAAGAAGTTCTCCTGTTGTTTTTCCGATTAAAATAAGTCTGATGTTCATCTCTGTTCAAATACCTTGCACCGTCCGGCAAGCGTCCGAAATTAGCACTATTCCGTTTATAACTTAATTCCGGAAAAATGGCCGTGGCGATAAGAAAACATTATATTTGACCATAGAAATTGTATAGCCGGAATTAGGGGCAGGAAGAATGCTCTTTGGCTTAGTAATTGTAATCAGAAGGGCTTATGAAAAAGTGGATATCCTTAACCTTATTAGTTTTTTCTTTAGCAAGCGCAATAGCTTCAGTAACTGAAATATTTGATGAAATTGCTGCAGGCATAAAATCCGGTGACGTTAAGATGCTTTCCCGAAATTTTAACTCTAGCATTGATCTTACCATTGGCACTGCCGAAAACACTTACAGCAAGGCTCAGGCTGAGCAGGTATTGCGTGATTTTTTTGCAGCAAACAAGCCCACGGGCTTTACGATTGTTCATCAGGGCTTATCAAAAGAAGGCGCTAAATATGCAATCGGCACTATGACTACCTCTCAGGGTGGAAATTATAGAGTTTACTTATACGTAAAGCAAGTGGGCAATACCTATCAGATCAATGAATTAAGGTTTATGCAGGAATAATCTCCTGCATTTTTTTTAGCACTGGGATTTATCTTCCTTTGCACCCTCAAATCCACATATGACCACTGACCTTTTTATTGAACTGGCACTTCAGGAAGATATTGGATCCGGAGATCACAGCTCGCTTTCATGTATCCCGGAATCCGCAAAAGGGAAAGCCAAACTTCTTGTAAAACAACCCGGTATAGCAGCCGGAATAGATCTCGCTGTCCAAATTTTTGCAAAAGTAGATTCCTCACTAAAAGTAGAAGTAATTGCCGCGGATGGAGATAAAATGAGCCCGGGTGATATCTTGCTTTTTGTTGAAGGCTACAGCAGGTCAATTCTGAAAGCAGAACGCCTGGTTTTGAATTGTGCACAAAGAATGAGCGGTATAGCCACCCTTACCAATCAATATGTGAAATGCCTGGAGGGATTAAACACTAAATTACTTGATACCAGAAAAACAACACCTCTTTTTCGGATAATGGAAAAATGGGCAGTAAAAATTGGAGGAGGAGAAAATCATCGTTTTGGTCTATATGATATGATTATGATAAAGGATAATCATGTTGACTATGCCGGTGGAATTGAAAACGCTATTCATAAGGCAAACGATTACCTTCTCAAAAATAAGCTTTCATTAAAAATAGAAGTAGAAACCCGTAATTTAAAAGAAGTGGAGCAAGTGCTTAATACAGGTCATGTTGATCGTATCATGCTCGATAATTTTCCATTGCCCCAATTACATGAAGCAGTTGCATTGATTAACAGACGATATGAAACGGAGGCTTCTGGAGGAATAAATATTAATACCATAAGAGCCTATGCTGAAAGTGGAGTAGATTTTATTTCCTGCGGTGCACTCACCCACTCTGCACAGAATATTGATCTTAGCCTTAAAGCAGTTGATCTTTAGTTAAGATGAAAACCAAACTGCTTAAAATTTTTACCAGAATTCCATTTCTGGAATCTTTTTTTCACTTTTTAAAAACTATTAAAATTCCGGGCTTTCAGGGATTACCCTTTTATGATGTACTTACTTTTTTCTTTCAGCGGCTTTCAGAAAGCGAATTACAAACCAGAGCCAGAGCAATTGCCTTTAGTTTATTTCTGGCTATTTTTCCCACAATTATATTTCTCTTTACTTTAATTCCTTATGTGCCGATTGAGGATTTTCAGATACAGGTTTTATTATTACTAAAGGAGTTTCTTCCGGCAAGTACTTATGATGCGGCCTATACTACTATTGAAGATATTGTAAGTCACCAAAGGGGTGGTTTGCTTTCATTCGGTTTCTTTTTTGCCTTATTTGTGTCAGCCGATGGAATTTCGAATATTATGATTTGGTTTAATAAGTCATTCCATGGTACCCATCAGCGTTCTCAATTTAAACAGAAAATAATTGCAATTTGCATTACCATTGTACTGGCATTATTGGTATTTATTGCAATTACACTCGGCATTGGAAATGAATATGCAATATCATTCCTGGTAAAACATCACTTAATTAATAACAGTCTTCAGTATTATATTTTACAATTTCTTAAATGGTTTATTTTATTGAGTCTTTGTTTCAGCGGAATTGCATTGCTCTATTATGTCGGGCCTTCTGAACGTAAAAAAATATCGTTTCTGACACCCGGAGCCTTT
>JANOBN010000584.1:0-1587 GCA_031411675.1 Bacteroidota bacterium
TAAAGAATCAGATAAAGGTGCTGGTAGTGCTTTGGTAAGTCGCCCAGGTGTAACCATACCTACGCTTGAAGTAAACATGTATTCCAAAGATGCTAATGGTGCAGATTACCTAGCAGACGGCGTGATGTTAAATTTTAATAACGCCTTTAGTCCAAATGTAGACAATATGGATGTAAGAAAAATAATGAATACCTACGATAACTTAGCTATTAGAAATGGTGTACATAGTTTGGTAGTAGAGCGCCGCCCAAATATTGTAGTAACAGATACAATAAAACTTAGCACAACGGGCTTGCGTGTAGCACCCTATCGTTTTGAGATAGATCCATCGGTATTAAGCTACCCGGGAGTGGAAGCATTTATAAAAGACAAATTCTTACAAATAGAAACACCCGTAAGCTTTTCAAATGTTACAACCTTAGCTTTTGATGCAACGGCAGATGCAGCTAGCAGGGCAGCAGATAGGTTTATGATTGTGTTTAAACAAATGCCTACTACCAACTTTACTACCATATCTGCAACTAGAAATGCAGATAAAACGATAACGGTAGAGTGGGGTACACAAAATGAAAGTAATGTAAACAACTACACAGTAGAGCAAAGCAATGATGGAACAAACTTTACCGCCATAGCTACAAAAGCACCAACTGCAAACAATGGTACAAATCCAACTTACAACCAAGTAGATGCTGCTGCCAGCAAAGCAAGAAACTGGTATAGGGTAAGAGCAAACAATACTTTTGGTGCAGCTAGGTACAGCAATATTGTAATGGTAAATGAAGTGCCAGCAGCTGTAGCGGGTGTAGCTAGCATGTCAATTTATCCAAACCCAATAACGGGCGGAATGGTAAATGTACGCTTGGAAAACCAACCAGCAGGAAAGTACTACATCCAGATAAGCAATAAAGCTGGGCAAGTATTACGATCAGAAACAGTACAAGTAGAAGGCAACAATATACTGCGCACTATAAACATAGGTTCTGCAAAAACGGGTACTTACCAGGTAATAATTACCAGCGAAGCAGGTAACAAAACCACCTTGCCATTCATGGTAAAATAATCAAAAAGAATTAATGTAAAAAGAGCCACTTCTTGTAAAAAGAGTGGCTTTTTTGTTTATTAGGCTCAGTGTGGAAGAAAATCTGTCAAAAGTTTTTTTAAAAATTACAAATGAGGCATTTCTATTTGTGCTGTTAGCAAAACGCCCTATGTGTTTCTAATAAGAATTGGTCTTTTATCATTTAGTTGGTAAATACTTTTTTTAATGACTATCCGTTATTGAGTGCAAAAGAATTTTATGTATGAAATACACAATGTATGATTTTTAAAGGGGTAGATTAAAATGATATTCCTGTTTTTTTGAGAATCTGTGGCAAAAATATTGCCACAGATTCACAGAAATACTGTTTTGTATATGTTCTATTAGCTATTAAACAAATAGATTACAGATAATATGGGTAAATTCTAGAGTTAAATTCTTTAAATGAAGAATGAATTTTTATACAGTTTATGTTTAATTTTCTACAATTTATATTCCTTGCATCAAATAGGGGATAGCTATTCTTTTTTTTTAAATATTTTATCCTT
>JANOBN010000585.1:0-2892 GCA_031411675.1 Bacteroidota bacterium
CCGGAAACCCTTCCAGTTGCGAATTCCATGATCCATGTGTAAAAAACAAACAATGACCACCAATACCGGAATCATCATCAATAACAATCGGAAACGTTGGATTAAGGTAACTCATTTGCATAATTATAGTCCGTTTACCCAGATGAATAGAGGACTGTGGTGTTTTCATTCCGCCAATGTAAACCTGTTCATTAATTCGCGCATCTTCATCAATAAAAATCTTCTCTGTATCTATTACTGACATGGATCCGATTTTTACATATCGTCCTATATGAATTTCTCTTCCACGAACAATGGTAAAAAATCCGATTTTAGTTCCATCAAGAATAGTTACTTTTTTGCCTATGATAACAGCACCTGGCGATAAGGAAACATTGTTGCCGATTTGATAACCTCGTAAACGATATATCATTTTCTTCAGCACAGAAGGCAACAGTCCGATAAACAGAATGTGCATTACCGGAATTCTTTCCTTTTTAATTAGCATGCTGTCGGTTTGATATCATTTTTTTAATCACATTTTTTGTATTCTGCAAAACCAACTCTTTTGTCCAAAGGTATATATCGTCCGTCCATCTTTGCGGATGTATATTTTGCATCACTAATTCCGGTAATTGTTGTGAACTTATTTTTTGAACTAAATCAGCAGTAGAAGATATCGGAATGTTAAACGGAGTTTTTACTTTGTCGCGAACACTGTAATCATTACCATTCCAATGTCTGGAGGTATCGGTAATGTAAAATACTTTATTGAAATCAGTATCAAAATACGGTTCAGCAATGATGCCTTCTTTTTTATAGTTGTACTTCTCCCAGATCCGCCGGTTATCCCATTTGCTTAACGGGCTTCCATGCATACAAATGGTGGTTACCGGATAATACTTTCTGAAATAAGCCAGGTTGGAGAGATAATCTTCATAAGCCTTTTCAAAGTTCCCATGTGTTAAGGCAAGGTCTTCATAATGATATCCTATTTCATGGCCTAATTTGGCAATTGCTTCAATAATAGCCGGATGGTTACTCTGTTTTACAATACGGAAATAATAAGTTCCCTTTGCACCTGCTTCCTTTTCAATCTGAGCAGTGCGAAGGGATTGTAATGGCAGATCATCAACATCATGTCTTAATATATATTGTTTCCCCTGCTGAGAGCCGGTTATAAAATCTTCATAAGAAGTCATCTTATAGCCACTTTTAGCGATTGTTTCAACAAGTTGACGGTAAATATGCAAAGTGAAATCGCGTGCCATCACTTGTTCTTGTTATTTACAGCATTTATATACTGGCAGGTTGCCAGAAACATCCATGCATTGGACCATCGGATAAAGGAAATTTTATTGGTATAATGTTTTAATTTTCTGTAATAGAAAAATCCATTTTTATCCTGCATATTTTTAATAGTCCAGTTCAGGATGGTTCCTGCAAATTCCAGATATTCAGAATTGTTATTAGCTACTGAAAACGTGACAATCCCCTGTGATTGATTATGAATTTCCACAGGATATATTTTAGGTATCCGCCATTTGCTTTGTCCGTCTATAAAAAATTGTTGCTCCTTATAAAACGCAAGACCTTTTTCAACGGCCTTTATCCAGCTATCATTATTTTCATTTGCATACTTCATCACATTTCTAATCGAGTCAATGATATAACCCTGATGAAAATCTACCTGATGTCGTTCCTTACCCGTCAAAGGATCAATTTTATATTTCCAGTGCCCGTCATTATGCTGATGTGAAATTACAAATTCTACTGCGGAGAATGCCTCCGTTTTCAATTTTTCATTTCCGGTAAGTGAATAAATACGTGCTAAGGTTTCTGCTCCAAGCAAACTTGCATTGTAACAGCAGTCTTTCATAAAAGGACTATAGCTAAAACATATTCCATTCTCAGTTTCTGTAATAGGCAAATCTTCAGTGATGAAATTGCCAATGCTTATCAACAAATCTTTTGCGTCATTATCGCCGGTAAGTTGATAATATTCAAAAAGTCCGGAGGCTATAAAAGCTGTTGCAACAACAGTAGGGGCAAACGGGGGAAGATATTTTTCCGGACTTGCCCAACCGAAATTATATCCCCAGCATGCATTTGCAAAACCTTTGCTTCTGTTATTTTTAAGCCATTGGAAGATAAATTGAATTTGTGCGGAATAATCATGGTCAGGGAAATTTTTTTGCAACAAAACATAACCATGCAATAGCAATCCCATTCCCTTTGGGTTATAATCTTTCTTAATACCTAATAAAGGCCTTATATTAATTGGGTTCCTTTTCTGTATTTGTGTTGCAATTGCCTGACCATAACGTGTGAACCAATGAAAAGGAAATGGTGATGTCAGAGTATCATAAGGATCATAACCCTTGTATTCTTCGGCTTCAATATATAAACGCAACTTTTCAAGACTCTGAAGGATGACTGGGTCTGTCGCCTTATTCAAAGGAATTGTTGATGCTGAATGAAATTCCGATGTCATACTTTATGGCTGAAGATGCTGTGATTCACCACTCATAGTAATGGAGTCAAGTACTTTGAATGTGGCATCGGTGGTATGACAAATTTCCCGGAAAGGAATAGGGGAGGAGTCTCCTTTTTTAATTGCATTGGTGAACGCTGCAAGTTCAGCAACATGACCTTTATCCTGAGTTAAATTAACTGTTTTAGTTGTTTTACCGAAGATTTGCATCGTTTTATAATCATCAATTATATATACTGATCCCGAAGCAAATACTTCAATTTTTTCCTTATTCACTTCTTTATTTCCATTGGAGAAGTAAGAAATGTTTGCAATTGAACCATTATTAAAAAGCAGCTAAATGATTCCAATTATCAATTACTTTTAACCGAAAAGAAGACAGTCTTTGACACTTTTATTTGCGCAAAAATTTAGAAAGT
>JANOBN010000586.1:0-19369 GCA_031411675.1 Bacteroidota bacterium
GGAAATGTGTGATGTGGAAATCCATATTGTTAAATATCCTGTTAAAGCAGTAGCCCCTTTTATATTTGATGAGAATCCGAATGTTAAATTTTATGCTTCTGAAGACTACAACAGAAAACAATTATTAAGTCTGGTGCATGAAATAGCTCCTGATTTACTTTATGTATGTGGCTGGAGCAATAAAGATTATGTTGCTGTAGCACGTTCGTTTCATAAAAAGATACCTGTTGTGCTTACCTTTGATAATCCATGGAGAGCAACATTAAAACAACAAATTGCAGCATTGATTGGAGGGTTTTATCTGAAGACCGTTTATACACACTGTTGGGTTCCGGGAGAACCCAATGCTGTTTATGCGCGCAAGCTGGGATTTAAAGGCGATCAGTTAATGCTGGGGATGTATTCTGCAGATTATAATTTATTTCACAATTATTTCCTGCAGATAAAAGAAGAAAAGGAGCAGGCATTTCCACATCGTTTTCTGTTTGCAGGAAGATATACTCCGTTGAAAGGCGTAAGTGAAATGTGGCAGGCATTTGTAGAGTTGCAAACTGAAATGCCCAATGACTGGGAGTTATGGTGCCTTGGTAAAGGAGAACTGGATGATCAGTTTCCGGTGCATGATAAAATTAAAAATTTTGGATTCGTTCAACCCGGTGACATGAAATATTATCTGGAAAATACCGGAGTATTTTTACTTCCTGCTCATTATGAACATTGGGGAGTGGCAGTGCATGAGTTTGCTGCAGCAGGATTTCCCATGATCTGTACAACAACAACCAGTGCAGCCACTGCATTCCTTAAAAATGACTACAACGGATTTGTTATTGAACCTTACAGTGTGTCAGCAATAAAGGAAGCGTTAAAAAAAATAATACAATTGAGTGATGCCGGTTTGAATAAAATGGCAACAAACAGCGTTAAACTTGCAGGATCAATTACTCCTACTACCTGGTCGGAGACATTGAGTAAATTAATAAAATAGATAAAAATGTGTGGTATTAGCGGTATATACGGACTGAAAGATCGTAATCAGGCAACAGCAATGGTGCAGCAAATGAATGACAGTATTGCTCATCGCGGACCTGATGATGCCGGGTTTTATATAGATGAAAACATTGCACTGGGTCACCGCCGTTTAGCCATTCTGGATCTCAGCCCTGCCGGACATCAGCCTATGCATGACGCTGATGAAAATCTTGAAATTGTTTTTAATGGTGAAGTGTATAATTTTTTGCAGATACAGAAACTTATACCGGAATATACTTTTAAAACCAAAAGTGATACAGAAGTGATTCTTGCTGCTTATCGTAAATGGGGGAAAGAATGCCTGCATCATTTTAACGGCATGTTTGCTTTTGCCATCTGGGACAAACAAAAACAAGAGCTGTTCATTGCCCGCGACAGAATGGGTATTAAGCCGGTGTATTATTATTATAAGGATAAAGTATTATTATTTGCTTCAGAAGTACGTTCATTGTTATCGAGCGGATTGGTGCCCCGGAAAATTAATAAAGAATCCTTATCCGATTATTTCACTTATCAGACTGTACATGCTCCGGAAACTCTTGTCAAAGATGTAATGATGCTAATGCCCGGACATCATGCCACTATTAACAGCAGTGGTATGAAGATTGAAAAATGGTGGAGTCCGAAAGATAATTACAGCACTGCATCAGAAGGGAAAACATACAAAGAGGTTTGTAACGATATATATAATTTGCTTGCACAATCCGTAGAGTTGCGTCTTATCAGCGACGTGCCTTTTGGTGCATTTCTGAGCGGAGGCATCGACTCCAGTGCCATTGTAGGTTTAATGAGCCGTGTGCAACAGCAACCGGTTAAAACATTTACTATTGTATTTGGTGAAAAGCAATATAGTGAAGCACCTTATGCAAAAAAAATTGCCGACCTTTTTAAAACCGATCATCATGAGTTCTTATTAAAACCGCAAGACTTTCTGCAGGAGCTTCCTGTTGCCATGGCGGCATTAGACCATCCCAGCGGTGACGGACCCAACTCTTATATTGTATCAAGAATTACCCGTGAAAACGGTATTACAATGGCATTAAGCGGACTAGGTGGTGATGAATTATTTGCAGGATATCCTGTATTTAACAGAACCCTGCAAATAGAAGCACAAAAGTGGTTATGGAAAATGCCTTCGGGTTTACGTTCCCTTGCAGGCGGAATTTATCATAAAATTAAACCGGGCATAACTGCGACCAAAACACAACAGCTACTGGCATTAGAAAACGGAGAACTGGAAAATACTTTTCCACTTTCAAGACAAGTCGGCAATCCTGAAATTTTACGTACTTTGCTTTCCAGTAACTATCGTGCAAAGGATGAAATAAAAAGAATTCTTAAAAATGAAATAAACGGCAGCTCATCAAAACTACCTTTGCTAAGTCAGGTCAGCATTGCTGAAATCACCTCCTATATGCAAAATGTGTTGTTGCGTGATACCGATCAAATGAGTATGGCAGTTGCCCTTGAAGTGAGGGTTCCCTTTCTTGATTATAAACTGGTGGAATATGTACTGGGTGTAAATGATGAATTTAAAAAACCACTGTTCCCTAAAAAATTACTGGTAGACAGCTTGAACGGATTATTACCTGATGAGATTGTTCATCGCAAGAAAATGGGATTTGTTTTTCCATGGGAAGTATGGCTGCGCAATGAATTGAAGTCGTTATGTGAAAGCCGTATTCATGCATTTGCGCAGAGAAGTATTGTGCAGGGGGAGAAACTCCTTGAATTGTGGGAGCGTTTTCTGCAGGGAGATAAAGAAGTAAGATGGCTGGACATATGGCTTTGTGTAGTGTTGGAAGACTGGATGGAAAAAAATCAAATCGCCGGATAAAAAAGTGAACCGTAAAAAAATTGTTGTTCTTGTTGACTGGTACCTTCCCGGATATAAAGCCGGAGGGCCTATACAGTCGATTGCAAATATGGTGCAACATTTACACAAAGAGTTTGAATTTGCGATAATTACCGGTAATAAAGATCTTCATGAGGAACATCCGTATAGCTCCGTTCAAAGTGATATCTGGACAACAGCTCCTGATGGTACCAGAACATATTATTTTTCAAAACCAAATCTGACTTATAAAAAACTAAAGGAATTGCTTTTAAGTGAACGAGGTGATTTTATATATATCAACAGTTTGTTTTCTGTTCATTTTACCATACTTCCTTTATTCATAAGAAAGCAAATTCTGCCAAATCGTAAGGTAATACTGGCACCGCGAGGTATGCTGGGCAAGGGCGCATTAAAAATAAAACCTGCTAAAAAGAAATTGTTTCTTATTGCTTCCCGGTTATTAGGATTATTTAAAAACATCACCTGGCATGCATCTACTGCACTGGAAGAGGAAGAGATTAAGAATGTATTTGGTAAAACCTCAAAAGTGATTACTGCCGTAAACTTCTCTGCTATCCAATTTATGCAGTTTTATCCGCGTGTTAAAGACGAAAATAAATGCCGGCTTGTTTTTATTTCCAGGATTGCTTCTAAGAAAAATCTGTTGCCTGTTTTACATGCACTTTTTTCCGTAAAAAATTCCATGGAAGTTGTCTTTGATATTTATGGGCCTGTTGATGAAACAGTGTACTGGGCACAATGTGAAGCCATCATTCGTCAGGCTCCGTCTAATATTAAAATTGCCTACAAAGGACCTGTTGAAAACTACAGAGTAACAGAGGTGTTCAGGCAATATCATTTCAGTGTACTTTACACGATGCATGAAAACTTCGGACATTCCATTATTGAAGGTATGGCAGCAGGTTGTCCTGCACTACTTAGCGACCAAACTCCCTGGAGAAAACTGCAACAATTAAAAGCAGGATGGGATCTGCCCATTAACAATGAGGAGGCATTAAAACAGGCATTAGTAGAATGTTGTAAAATGAATCAATCAGTTTATGACGAATGGAGCCATGGAGCGCTTACCTTTGCTTCAGCAGTTATTAATGATGAAAAAGCGTTGATGGCCAATAAATCATTATTTAAATGAGTACTACGCAGTCAAACGTGCAGAAAAAAACCAATCTGGCAGCATACGATAACAGCTGGTATAATCCCGGTGCAGGAAAAATTAAGCGTGCTCTCTGGTATGTTACCAATGTACTGTTTCTTATCAATCCTTTAAATCCATCATCCGGAATTAAGGTGATGTTATTACGATTATTCGGAGCAAAAATTGGAAAAGGTGTAGTGATAAAGCCTTCCGTAAATATTAAATATCCATGGTTGCTGGAAATTGGTGATCATTCCTGGATTGGTGAGCGGGTTTGGATTGACAATCTTGCTAAAGTATCCATTGGTGCAAATTGTTGCCTGAGTCAGGGCTCTATGCTTTTAACCGGCAACCATAATTACCGAAAGCCCGGCTTTGATCTTATTGCCAAAGGAATCACTTTGGAAGATGGTGCCTGGGTGGGTGCATTTGCTATAGTATGTCCGGGAGTAACATTACAATCGCATGCCATACTTGCCGTTAACTCTGTAGCTTCCGAAACATTGTTACCTTATTCTGTGTATAAAGGAAATCCGGCTGTATTAGTGCGGGAAAGAATTATTGACTAAACCCCAGAACATCTCCATGAAAGTATCCATCATCACCATAACCTATAACAGTGCACAAACAGTAGAAGATACTATACGCACTGTTTTGGAGCAGGATTATCCTAATCTGGAATACCTCATTATTGATGGAAAATCAAAGGATAGTACGCTTAAAATAGTAGAGAAATATAAAGACCGGATTTCAAAAGTAATATCAGAAAAAGATAACGGACTTTATGATGCATTGAATAAAGGTATAAAAAATGCTACAGGTGATATTGTTGGCATGCTTCATTCTGATGACTTATACACCAATTATCAGGTGATCAGTAAGGTGGTAAAAAAATTCGAGGAAGATCCTACTGTGGAAGGTGTTTATGCTGATCTTGTTTTTGTAAACAGGAATGATGTAAATAAGCCGATGCGTGTTTGGGAATCCGGAGAATACAAAGAAGATTCTTTTTTGCAGGGCTGGATGCCTCCACATCCAACATTTTTTGTTCGTAAAGAAGTTTATGAAAAGTTTGGCGGATTCAATACCGGATTAAAACTTTCTGCTGATTATGAGTTGATGCTCCGGTTAATTCATAAAAACAAAATTAAAGTTTCCTACCTTAAAGAAACCATTGTTAAGATGCGAATGGGCGGAGTAAGTAACGTTAGTTTTTTTGTTAAGCTGAAGGCCAATCTGGAAGATAAAATGGCATGGAAATTAAATGGTCTGAAGCCAAATATTACCACGATGCTGATGAAGCCTTTACGTAAAATAAAACAGTATTTTAAACGAGCTTATACAGCACTTTTTCTTTGATAAACTAACCTCCGTTTGCAGGTGGTAATTTCTTTTTATGAATGGTAAATACTCTGGATATATTAAATCCAAAGTGAATATCGCCCTTATCCCAGTGTCCGTCTGTTTCGGTGGTAAGTACTCTTTCATTCATTCCTAAAGCATTGGTGAAATGAAGCTGGAATACGTGGCCTCCAGTTTCGATATCAAAGCCAATAGATAATGGTTGTTGAATTTTATCATTAAGCTGATTGGGTAACTGGTAATAATAATCGGCTGTAAAAGCAAGGCGTTTAGTAAGCTTAATCCTTGTTCCTACTCCTAAGGAATATATATCATGATTATCATCAACCGTTTGCACGAGATTATTATGTACCATAGTTGGTGCAATTTGCAATGAAAATGCATCAGAGAATTTTCTTCCGATAATGATCTGATTATAATAAGCGAGGCGCGATGAATAATAATTTTTACGTGTCTGATCTTCGAACTTAAGGAGGTTATTAGTGATTCCACTCACAAGAATAATAGATACAGGGCTGGCTTTCTTTCCTTTTGCCTGCCATATAAGGCGGTATTTTGCAAAGGCGTCCACTTCCTTTTTATAACTGCTTCTTCCAATTCCCACCATCAACCTTTTAGTAATACCATAATCCAGTCCAATTCTTATTCTGGCCTGGTCCAATCCAAATGCTTCATAAGCACCGCCATTCACTCTGCCGAAACGATGCAGAATGCGAAAATCTAAAACCCCGGGTCCTACAAACTCTAACGAATGGCTACTTATTACCCGCGTAGATTTAAACGCATTCTTAACAAATTCCTTCGATGGTTCCTCCTGACCTAACTGATCGAGTAAATCCTGTGCATGCAAAGTGTTAAAAGTTGTTGCAAAAAACAGTATTATAAATATTATCTTCTTATTCATACAACGTAGGTTACAGGCTCATTTTCTCGTAAGCGGCAATGATATCAATTTTTATGGATTTAGAAATATTTTCTTTCACTACACTTGGAATTTCTATTTTATAATCAGCCAATAAAATAGTTAGTGATGTTTTGCCGATTGGCTTGCCACCTTTAACTTCAATAGTTCCATCTGTTTCTACATCATTGGTAACACCATGAAGCGTAAACTGTCCTTTAATAAAAATTGGATAAATACCATCTTTCTGAAAATTAACAGATGCAATATCAGCAATCATGCCTTTAAAAGTTGATTTTGGATATTTATCAGACTCTACATAATTCTCATTAAAATGCTCCATCATCAATTCCTTTTCAAACTCAAAGGCTTTCAATAATACAGCATACTCCACCTGACCGGTTTTAGTATCCAGCACACTGGTTCCTTTGGTATTTAAAGCATCAATATTTTCCATGTTGGTTTTGGAGAAAAAAGTAACCTTTCCCGAACGTGTAAAATATTTATCCTGCGCCTGCAGTGAAACAGCAACAAACAATAAACAAACAGCTAATGCAATTCTTTTCATATCTTTTTTATTATTTTTTATTATTCGATTACGCAACGTACCATCACTACATCCATTAACATACCGGTACAGGAACCTTTAACTTTAATATTATCTCCGGCTTTTAACGTTTTAACTTTATCATCATTCGACTCAATTTTACATATTACCCCGAACATATCCGAGTTCGTTTTAAGTGTAACAATACTTAATCCGTCTTCATTAGCAATAGTAGTCACCTCACCGGAAATAGAAATTATTTTATCAAGGTACTTTTTATTGGCTGTATTTTCATCATTAGAAAACTCATTAAATAAATCCTCCGACCGAATGATAAGATCTGCATGTTTTGATTTTGTGCTACTAACCGGCTTATTATAAAAATAAAAGCCTGTAATAATTCCCAAAACGGCAACCACCGAAAGGATTTTTACATATTTTAGTATCAGGCTATATTTTGATCTCATTATTTTAATTGTTTAATGACCCGTTGTTAATCCATTTTTCCAGTGCGAGAATATCACAAGGTGACATCGGACCTGCTGGGGGCATATTTTTTTCGGTAACAGCACGTTGCTTTACCAGCGCAGAATTGGCAGACAGATCCGTATAATTTGATAAATCGGGGGAATTTCCTCCTGCCACATGACAACCGGGAATAGCACAATTAGCTGTCATAATAGGTGATATCTTAGCCGAATACCCTGTTACTGTTGTATCACAATTATTTGTTCCGCCGCTACCCGGGTATAATTCATCAGCGACATCATAATAACATCCTCCAAGGAGGGTGAAAGAACTTAAAATCAGTATTAATTTTTTCACAATCTTTTTTATGGCTAATATAAGTTAATTATTTTGTGTGCCTTCCGATATCCAGTTACGAATGATGCCGATTTCACAGGTGGAAAGTGCTGCACTATTCTTTGGCATTGGCGAATAGCCGGCTGCATGAATAATGCTTCCCAATAATTTTCCATTGTTTGCCTGAGCGACCACTGTAGCATAACTATTTAACGTAATCCCGCCGCCCGGATTGCTTCCCGAATGACATCCTTTGCAGCTGATATTGATGATCGGTTCTACCTTTGAGGAATAGGAAATACCGGCGGAGTCGCATAATGTATTCGTACAAAACAAATTCTGCGCTCCTTGTTGTATCCATGTCTGTATTAAATTGATTTGCTGTGTAGTAAGCGGTGAATTAGGGGCAGGTGGCATAAGATCATCAGGGTCGGAGGCCGTTAATGATTCCAGTAATTTACCGTGGGAAGGATCGTAAGGCTGAACATTTGCAGTTGCCATAACATTAGCGTAAGAATCGAGGATCACGCCTTCTTCATGCGTTGCAGCATCATGGCAACCGCTTTTGGCGCAATTGGAAACCAGAAATGGCAAGACCTGTGTACTAAAATACACCGTATTGGAATCGCAGGGTATGCCATTATTATTGCCAACGTTATTGCCATTGCCGGATGTATTTATAGTGGCATCAGTAACCCCTTCCGGAGCAATCAATGGCTCATGTTTACAGGAAGAAATAAGGATTAATGTTAACAATCCTGCAACCATAATCCACTGATGCATATATTTTCCCATTCCCATTTAACGCAAAAGTACGGCGCTACGATGCCAATTTCCTGATCAACCTTGCTGAATGAGAAAAAGCACAGTTTGAATTGGTAATCAGCACAAGCATTCCACTTACAAGCGCTGTTAAATCTCACTCTTGCCTGTTAACCATTCTTTAAAATGCGGTGATCGGTCAGTACTTACAATTGTTTCAATATCGCTTGCCGGTTTTAATACCAGTTTAACTCTTGACTTACTCCAGGCTAGCATCTTTTCAATAGAAGTAATGCTCACAATAAACTGTCGGTTAATCCGGAAAAATTCTTTTGGGCTTAAGAGCTGTTCCAACTCATCCAGATTAAAATCAACCGGATAACGCAAGCTCTGATGGGTGCAGAGATAATTTATTTTGTCCTCTGTATAGAAATATGCAATATCCTTTACATCCACCATTTTTATATTCTCTCCGAAACGGATAATTATTCGCTTCTGATATTCTTTACGGCTATCAATCAACTGTTGTATTGCCAAATTCATATCTGTTGAAGCCGGTTTAAGCCTTTTAAATTTTTCTATTGCAGCTTTCAGTTCTTCCTTTTTTAAAGGCTTCAATAAATAATCAATGCTATTCACTTTAAAGGCGGCAATAGCATATTGATCAAATGCCGTTACAAAAATTACCGGGCAAGTAATATTTACCCCTTTAAATATTTCAAAACTGGAGCCATCAGCAAGATTTATATCCATAAAAACAAGATCGGGCATTTTATTTTCGGAAAACCATTTTAATGCTGCGTTCACAGAACAAAGCGTATCAATAATCTGTGCCTTCGGTTCTAATTCATGGATCATTCTGGCAAGACGTTCTGCGGCCAGTTCTTCATCTTCAATGATTAATATTCTCATGCGTTTTTAATTAAAGGAATGGTTATGGTAAATACTTTTGGATCGAAATATATAATTACTTTTTCTTGAGTAAGTATCTTATAACGGTTGATGATGTTTTGCAATCCGATACCAGTAGATATTTCCGGTGTTAATTTAACATTTATATTGTTTTTTACAGTAATTTCATTTTTTCCGGTTTGATTTAGCTCAACAGTCAATGGTGTATCTTTTGACACAGTGTTGTGCTTAATGGCATTTTCAATGAGTAATTGCAAGGACAACGGAGGAACTCTGTAATTTCTCAAAAGCTCCTGACTCAGATTTATCTCTAATTTAAGGTGTTCTCCAAAACGTTTTTTCTGAAGGTAATAATAGGTTCTCACCATCTCAATTTCATCACCCAAAACAATGGTTTCCTTTTCCCGGTGCTGAATCATATTCCGAAAATAATCTGACAGTTTTTCTACATATTCAATTGCTATGTCCTTATCCTTTTCAATAATGGCAATTAGCGTGTTAAAACTGTTAAATAAAAAATGCGGATTCACCTGACTCTTTAAAGTTTCAAAGCGGTATTCGATACTTTCCTTTTTCAATGCTTCAATTCCTTTTAATCGAATATCCCGATTTCTTATGATGATCAGAACAGAAACTACAATTAAAAGAATAGCGGTAGTAATGAACCAGTTTTCCTTCCAGACCGGTTTATTGAGAATGAATTTATAGGCAGTGGATGAATTAATAGTAAAATCTTTACTTAGTGATGCACGGATTCTAAATTCATACTTACCGGGTGGGAGATTAGGAAATACTACCTGTTTATCACTTGTATTTATCCACTCTGTGTTATAGCCTTCCAGCATATATTGATAATTTATGCGAGCCGGATCAGTAAACCAGATTCCACTAAATTCGAAGATAAAACTATTCTGATTATAGCGAAAAGCCCGTCGGTTTAGCTGGTTGCGAACACTTCCAACTAATGTTACATTATTTAACAATACTGCTGCTCCGGCAGGATTGATATTCAAACCGGGGTCATAAATGACAATACCCTTTTCGGTGCCTATCCAAACTTTACCTGATTGATCTGTTGTTATTGAATTCAGATCAGGATTTATATCATCAAGATTATTTTCTGCTCCATAATAATCTATTTTACCTGTTGATGTATGAAGTATGTCTAATCCCCGGTTATGAACCATTAAAATTCGATCGAAAGAAACATATCGTAATGATGTTACAGTAAGCTCCCTTAGCCCTTCGGCCTTGCCGTAATTACGAAATTTACGACCGTCAAAACGACAAATTCCTTCTTCCGGCGTACTGAACCAAAGTGCTCCTTTATTATCTTCCGTAATGCTATATACTGTATTGCTCCTTAAGCCATCTGCTATGGAGTAGTTATAGTACTTATCCTTATAAAAGCAGGTAAGTCCTTTTTTCTCTGTTCCAAACCAAACCCTGGCCCTGGAATCAACAAAAACGGTATATATATAAAAATTTCCAAGAGTGGGCTCTTTATCCAGTTTCTTAATTTCAATTTCAGGGTTATCGCTCAGACATGGGTTTTGGATTTTACAATGAAATGCTCCACCGAAGGTTGCCAACCAGATTTCATCGCCAATACCATCAATAGATAAAATGCTGGCCTCGTTTAAGTCAGCATTGTTGATTCGCTTAATAACGCCTGTTAAAGAATTCAAGCGAAACAACCCGGCTCCCATGGTTCCAATCCATATGTGCCCGCATTCATCCTCATAAAGACTTACAATATCAATCAGATTTTTAATAGGCGTTACTATATACTTCTTTAAGTTTTTTCCATCAGCGTTAAAACGAAGGAGCCCCTGATCAGAAGTCATATAAATATCATTGGACCCTGTGCAATATATTGTATGAACATAATTTAATTTTTCCTTACCCTCATTGTTAAGGAAGGTAAGCCAATTGCCATGGGAACGAATAAGTCCGGAATTGGAAGCAAACCATAAATTCTCTTCTTTATCAGAAATTATTTTATTCACCTTTTTAAAAGTAAAATTGCCGTATTCTGTATAATTTTTAATCCTGCCTTGTGCTATCATATCATAATAAAAAACACCATTTTCTTCTGTTCCAAGCCACAGTTCATTTTTATTAAAATAAATATCCAGTATAGCGCCATTCTTCCAGTTTATACTCCAAGAAGGTGTTTCAATTTTTTTATCCTTCATCATATACCTGCATATTCCGCTATCCTGCATGGCAATCCAGATATTTCCATTTTTATCTTTACATAAATCACGTACAATTACGTCAGGCAATTCCTGATCGACAAAAGTTGTAGCAATTTTATATCCTGACCCGGCTTTTTGCAAAACCGTTATTCCCTGATCTGTCCCAATCCATATTCTGCCTGCATCATCTTCTTCTGCATCATAACAATAATCATCCTTTAAGCCTTCATTAATTCCGATATGATGCAAACTATTATTGATCCAATAAAACACACCATCGCCACTGGTAGTAAACCATATTGTGCCCCGGCTATCTTCAAAAACAGAAGTGATACTTTGTGTGGGCAATACCTTCCCAGAAAGATTCGTAAGTCCTGTATCTGTTACAAAAGCAATTGCTCCGGATTTATAGCCTGCCCAAATCACTCCTCTGCTATCTGCAAACACCGCAGTTGCTTCTTCCTGAGAACCTTTTTTTTTATTGTAAAATGCCGTGTAGTCAGTGCCGTTATATTTATAAAGGCCTTCAATTGAGCCCAGCCATAATACACGGTTGGTGTCAATACATATAGCATTAAATCCCAGCGAGCTGCTTTCGCGATTTACAATTACTTGTTTAAAGAATGGTGTTTGTGATAAAACTGTTGTAACAGAAACTTGTAGGAAAATGCAAACAAGATAGAAGTGTTGTTTCATATGTTTGCTACGATGAGCTTACTTTCTTTTTAATTCTGCTTTAATTCCTACTTTGATTTCTGATGCAATTTTTTCATGTACCACTTTTGGCACTTTGATATTATGATCATCCAATAGCACTGTAAATTCTGATTCCAGTTTCAATATTTCGGCAGTGCTGGTAAGCTGTGCTCTTATAATGCGTTCCTTTGTAATTCCATGAACAGTTAAATATCCTTTCGCCCTGATCTGATAAACGCCCGGAGTATTAATATCAATATCTTCTATTATTTTTCCTTTAAAAGATATTATTGGATAAATATCAGACTCCATGTAATTTTCATTAAAATGTACTTGTTGTAATTTACTGTTAAAGCCCATGAAAGAACTATTCAATACCGAAAATGCAAAGTTCTTTTTATCTGCATCTATTATGCCCTGCATTTTGGTCGACTCAGCCGCAATAACCTCTAATGGAGCTTCGGATCGAAATTTAACAGAAACAGAGGATATATAAAACAAGTTTGATTCTGAACCCGTAAATAACAATGCCAGACAGGAAATAACCGCTGTTAGAAATAGCTTCATCCGTGGTAATTATTCATTAACAATTTACAAAGATAATCGGTTGATATCACAATGATATATTTCACTCTAAGAATGATTTATCGTAAATTCTCAACTACCTTCGCACAATAACGATAAGTGAATTACCACGCCGCAAGCAACGGGGCATCGCAAATAATTATAAAAACATTTATAATTAAAACGCCTCAAGAAGCGGGGTATTCACCCCTTTGGAATTAAATTTTGTTTAGAATAAGAAAAACACCATGTCAACGAACGTCGTCCGCCAGCATTATAAAATAACGAAAAACGACAGGATTGCAGCTTTGGGTCAGAAGCCCGTGATCATTTGGCTTACAGGGCTTTCCGGCTCGGGAAAATCAACTATCAGCGACAGGCTGGAGCAGTTGCTGCAGGAAAAAGGATTTAAGACATACCTCCTCGATGGTGACAACATCAGGCATGGACTAAACAAGGATATTGACTTTACTGAAAGTGGCAGGAAAGAGAATATCCGCCGTATTGGCGAAGTAGCTCGCCTTTTCCTGGACGCGGGCATCATAGTGATTACTGCTTTTATCTCTCCATTCCGTGAGGACAGGGATATGGTAAGAAGCCTGGCTGAAGCGGGTGAGTTTCTGGAAGTTTATGTGAATTGCCCTATTGAGGTTTGTGAGTCACGGGATGTTAAGGGCCTCTATGCAAAAGCCAGAAAAGGGGAAATATCGGATTTTACAGGCATAAGCTCTCCATTTGAAGTACCTTTAATGCCTGAGGTAGAAGTTCATTCCGATACCGAAGATGTGGAAAATTGTGTAAACAAAATTTTTGAAGTAGCGTACAAAAGAATCAAAGTATAAATGAATATGATACTCTATAACCTTAACCACCTTCGCTCACTGGAAGCGGAAGCGATTTACATTATCCGTGAAACAGCAGCACAGTTTGAACGCCCGGCATTACTTTTTAGTGGCGGAAAAGACTCTATTGTTCTCGCTCATCTTGCACGAAAAGCATTTCATCCGGCAAGGATCCCTTTCCCTTTATTGCACATTGATACCGGACATAATTTCCCGGAAACAATTGAGTTCCGCGATCAACTGGTGGAAAAAACAGGTGCGCAGTTATTGGTGAAATATGTTCAGGATAGCATTGATAAAGGACGTGCAAAAGAAGAAAAAGGTCCTAATGCCAGCCGTAATATTTTACAAACGGTAACCTTACTTGATGCACTGGAAGAACTAAAGGTAGATGCCGCCTTAGGTGGTGCACGTCGTGATGAAGAAAAAGCGCGGGCTAAAGAACGCTTTTTTTCACACCGTGATGAATTCGGGCAATGGGATCCGAAAAACCAGAGACCGGAATTATGGAATCTGCTTAACGGACGTAAAAATGTGGGGGAACATTTTAGGGTGTTTCCACTCAGTAACTGGACAGAAATGGATGTATGGCAATATATAAAGATGGAAGAACTGGATATCCCAACGATTTATTTTACCCATCGCAGAGATTGTATTGATCGTGATGGAATGATTCTTTCCATTTCCGATCATATTACAGTAAGAGCTGGTGAAGAAATCAGTAATCGTGTAGTACGTTACCGTACCGTTGGTGATATGACTTGTACCGGAGCCGTAGAATCACTGGCTTCTTCCATTGATGAAATTATCGATGAAATAGCAGCTACCAGAACCACAGAAAGAGGAACCCGCTCCGACGATAAAAGAAGTGAAACAGCAATGGAAGACCGAAAGAAAGCAGGGTATTTCTAATCAAATAATGTAATTATCAATATATATATTAATTTTTTTCTGAATAATAATCAATAACACTTAAAAGAATCTATGAGTAATTTCAGTCAGGAAGGTTATTTAAATATGGAACTGCTTCGCTTCACCACTGCAGGAAGTGTGGATGATGGAAAAAGCACCTTGATCGGACGTTTGCTTTATGACAGTAAATCTATTTTCGAAGATCAACTGGAGGCAGTAAGAAAAACCAGCCTTCAAAAAGGATTTGAGCATGTAGATTTAAGTTTGCTAACGGATGGTCTTCGTGCAGAACGTGAGCAGGGAATTACCATTGATGTAGCCTATCGTTATTTTGCTACTCCACGTCGTAAATTTATTATTGCCGATACTCCGGGACACATTCAATACACCCGTAATATGGTTACCGGTGCAAGTACTGCAAATGTTGCATTAATTTTAGTGGATGCACGAAAAGGAGTACTGGAACAAACCATTCGTCATTCTTTTATTGCTGCATTGTTACAAATTCCTCACTTAATCATTTGCATTAATAAAATGGATCTGGTTGATTATAGTGAAGAGCGTTACTGGCAGGTGGTTGATGAATATAAAAAGCTTGCGTCTAAACTTGAAATTAAAGACGTTACTTTTCTTCCCATCAGTGCATTGCATGGCGATAATGTAGTGGATAAATCAACGAACATGCCGTGGTATCAGGGTACTACTTTAATGTACCTTCTGGAAAACATACATATCAGCAGCGATGAAAATCATATTGATTGCCGTTTTCCGGTGCAATATGTTATTCGTCCGCAGCAAAAAGAATATCACGATTACCGCGGATATGCCGGACGCATTGCCAGTGGAATTTTTAAACCGGGTGACAAAATAAAAGTATTGCCAAATGGTGAAACAGCTGTAATAAAAACTATTGAGTTATTTGGTGAAGAATACAATGAAGCGTTTGCTCCCATGTCGGTTACCATCACGCTTGATAAAGAAGTGGACATAAGCCGTGGAGATATGCTGGTTCGTGAAAATAATATACCAATTACAACCAGTGAATTTGATGTAATGATTTGCTGGCTGAATTCCGGAAAAATGGAGATGGGTGGTAAATACGCTATCCGTCATACCACAAAAGATGCGCGTTGTATTATAAAGGACATCCGTTATAAAATTGATATCAATACCCTTCATCGTAATGAAGAAGATAAGGAAATTGGCATGAATGATATTGCACGTGTCACCTTAAAGACTACTGTACCTATTCATTACGATCCTTACCGTAAAAACAGAATTACCGGAAGTATTATTTTAATTGATGAGGCAACCAATGAAACCGTAGGGGCCGGCATGATCGTATAAAAGGGAAACAATCATCATGGAAAACTATCATCCTTATCTTACACTTGCTTTAAAAGCGGCTATCATGGCCGGTAAAGAAATCAAATCGGTTTATACAAGCGGTAATTTTTCAGTACAACAGAAGGAAGATAAAAGCCCTCTTACGGAAGCTGATAAACGTTCGCATAAAAAAATTGATGATATATTAAGTGAATCTGCACTTCCTGTTTTAAGCGAAGAAGGCAGATCCATTGATTTTAATGAAAGAAGTGCCTGGAAGTTATTCTGGATGGTTGATCCTTTAGATGGAACCAAGGAATTCATTAAAAGAAACGGAGAGTTTACCGTAAACATTGCTTTGATCAGAAATGGGGAACCGGTGCTTGGTGTTATATATGCTCCGATTATTGATACATTATATTTTGGCTGTGAGAATGCCGGAAGCTTTAAGCTGGAAGCCGATGAAGAATACTTGTCTCATCTTATCCTTTCAGAACATGTCACTGATCGTTTAATGCAGGCTGCAGTTAAGCTTCCGATAAAATATGAGCATAAAGCATTTACTGTTGTTGCCAGTCGCAGTCATATGAGCCCTGAAACGGAAGCATATATTAATGACCTGAGAAAACAACATGGTGAAGTAGCGCTGATCAGCAAAGGCAGCTCTTTAAAATTATGTCTGGTTGCAGAAGGCAGTGCACAAGTTTACCCACGCTTTGCTCCTACTATGGAATGGGATACTGCTGCCGGACAAGCTATCGCACGTTATGCAGGATTTAAAGTAATAAATGCATTGGATCAACAACCGGTCATCTATAATAAATCAGAGCTTTTAAATCCCTGGTTTATTGTGCAGTAATTTTTTGTTATAAACTGAACTGAATAAAAGGGTCATGATAGATTTAAATTAACAGACTACAACCCGGAGTCTCAGCTAGAATTAAAAAATGCGAATGAAGTGAGGGTAGCGAAGTCTGTGAAGCAATAGTGATATTAATTATCAGAATGCAAATTGTGTAGTTGTAAACTACACCTGCATTTCTATTCAAGCTATTCATCTTATAAATAAAAAAGCGTAGTTTGCAAACTACGCTTAGATAATGGTTAATCTTTATTAGTTATTTTTATTGACTATTTTTTTCAATACTCAATACTCAATACTCAATACTCAATACTCAATACTCAATACTCAATACTCAATACTCAATACTCAATACTCAATACTCGATACTATTTATTCAACCGTAACACTCTTCGCCAGATTCCTTGGCTGATCAACATTACAGCCGCGCATGACAGCAATATGGTATGCAAGTAATTGCAATGGAACAACTGATACTAATGGAACAAGAATTTCATCTGTTTCCGGTATTTCAATTACGTAGTCAGAAATTTTCTTTACTTCTTCATCGCCTTCAGTTACAATGGCAATAATTTTTCCTTTACGTGCTTTTACTTCCTGAATGTTGCTTACTACTTTTTCATAAGAGCTGTTCTTGGTTGCAATAACAACAACAGGCATCTCTTCATCAATTAATGCAATAGGACCATGCTTCATTTCTGCTGCAGGATATCCTTCTGCATGTATGTAGGAAATCTCCTTCAGTTTTAAGGCCCCTTCTAATGCAACCGGAAAACCATATCCTCTACCGAGATATAAGAAGTTGGTTGCGTTTTTATATTTCTCTGCAATAAGTTTTACTTTATCATTTGACTTTAACGCTATTTCCACTTTTGCAGGAATCGTTTCCAGTTCATTTAATATCTGACGGAATCTTGATTCGGTAATACTTCCACGCTTATGTGCTACCTGTAATGCCATCAGTGTTAACACTGTTACCTGAGCAGTAAATGCTTTTGTTGATGCCACACCAATTTCCGGTCCGGCATGTGTATAGGAGCCGGCATGTGTTGCACGTGGAATGGATGAACCAACCACATTACATACACCAAAAATAGTAGCGCCTTTTGATTTAGCTAATTCAACTGCAGCTAACGTATCAGCAGTTTCACCGGATTGCGAAATCACAATCATTACATCATCATCATAAATAATAGGATTGCGGTAACGAAACTCTGATGCATATTCTACCTCCACCGGAATACGTGCAAGATCTTCGAAAAGATATTCCGCACACAAACCCGCATGCCATGATGTACCACAGGCTGCAATGATGATGCGCTTGGCATTAATCATTTTCTTTTCAAATTCACGCATGCCTCCCAACTTCAACATTCCTTTATGCGCATCAAATCGTCCGCGCATACTGTCAGCAATGGAACGAGGTTGCTCATAAATTTCCTTAAGCATGAAATGTTCATAACCGCCCTTCTCCAGCATCTCCAGCTTTAACTCCAACTCCTGTATGTAAGGAATTTTAATCTGATTTTCTATTGTTTTTACGGTGAGTTTACCGTGATCAATTACAGCAACTTCACCATCATTCAGGTAAGCAACATTCTTGGTGTATTCTACAATTGGGGTAGCGTCGGATGCAACAAAAAACTCATCTTTTCCAATACCAACAACAATAGGGCTGCCTTTACGTGCTGCAATTAATTTATCAGGATCATTTTTCGATAATACAACAATTGCATACGCACCAACTACCTCACCTAATGCAAGTCGTACCGCTTCTTCCAGCGCAACATTACCTTTATTGTAAATTTCTTCAATCAAGTGAATGAGTACTTCCGTATCCGTATCACTGTTAAATGTATGTCCTTGTTTTGTTAACTCTGCTTTTATGGAAGAATAATTTTCAATAATGCCATTATGTATAATTGCAAAATCTCCGCTTTGTGAAAAATGAGGATGTGCATTTCTGTCGTTAGGTTCACCATGTGTTGCCCAGCGGGTATGACCCATACCAACGGTGCCGGCCAGGTTTTTACCTTTTACATATTCTGCCAACTCACTTACCTTTCCTGCTTTCTTATAAACGTTTAACGTTCCGTTCAGCAATGCAACACCTGCACTGTCGTACCCTCTGTATTCAAGTCGCTGTAATCCTTTTATTATAATCGGATAAGCATCTCTTTTTCCTATATATGCAACGATTCCACACATGGTAATCAGTTATTTTTAATTGTGTAAGTAAGATTGAGTTTTATCGATCCTGATCCTTCCAGAATCGTTCTTTGGGAATTAACAGCTCTTCCACCTGCTACCAGATAGATAAAGTTATTTACGCTGCCGTTTAAAATTCGTTGCATTTGCTGTGCAATATCGAGTCTGTAAGTTTTGGTGCCGTTATCAAGAACCCCGCCAACAACATTACTCGACTCATTATAATCAGCAATAAGAGTTAATCCGCCTGCTATATCTTCTTCATAAACAAAAAATCCGGTGTGTGCATCTATCACATCCTCCGATCCGTTTCTCACTTTAACTACGAGTTCCGCTTTGTTTATGGAAACAAGGTGATCCTTAATTAAGTTGGTAATATTTGGAAACTTCACCTTCACCTTTAACCCGCTGAGCGACTGTATATATATTGAGGCAGGGGTTTGCAGGG
>JANOBN010000587.1:0-8677 GCA_031411675.1 Bacteroidota bacterium
CTTTTCTGCACCTTGATGAATCCGGCGGGCATAAATCAGGGAAATAAAATCAACAATTGAACTGTTATTATTTTTTGACCGGGGGTGTAATTCCATTAATTATATTGTCCAGATTTGTTGTAACGTATATCCTATTCTATCCGTTTAAAATTCACTTCCACAATTTTCTAAATATCCCGGTAAATTATGCTTTCCAAACGATGCAAATATGCGCTTAAGGCCCTGGAATATATAGCCAAGAAAGGTGGTGAAAAGCCAATATTGATTGCGGAAATTTCCAAAGAGCAAAATATTCCCAAAAAATTTCTGGAAGCAATTCTGCTGGAGTTACGTCGTGACGGTATTTTACAGAGCAGAATGGGGAAAAGTGGCGGTTATTTTTTAAAGTTAAATGCCGATGATATAAATATCGGACATGTTATCCGGCTTATTGATGGTCCGATAGCATTGTTACCTTGTGCATCATACAAATATTATACACCCTGCGAAGAATGCAAGGATGAAGCTACGTGCGGTCTTAGAAATATTGTTCAGGAAGTAAGGGAATCCACCAATAAAATCCTGAGTAAGGTAACTCTTGCCGATATGCTGGGGAGAGAAAAACGTTTGTCAAGAAATAAGCAACGTTTACCAAAATGAAATTGGTTTTTACAAATCAAAACATATATTTGTCCTATTAATCTACTAGAATAATAGACATAAATTCAAATCCGGTGAAAACATTCGTCATATTCCTATCAACTACACTACTGTTTACCAGCACTTTAATGGCACAAAACAATAATGAGCTGCTACAATTAATGATTGACAAAGGCATTATCCTAAAGGAAGAAGGGGACTCTTTAAAATCCATTTTTGCCTCATCTGTAAAAGAACCAAGTAAAATGGCAGACACCCTTACACCTCATTCTAAAAATTTATACCATATAAACGCCTTTACGCAAATTCGTTTTCAGAGCTTACAGGAGTCGGGCAAAAATGATTATGCAGAGGTCAGGCGTGCCCGATTTATTATCAGTGGAAACGTTGCATCTGCATGGGAATACCGTCTTCATGCTGAATTTGCTTCATCTCCTAAAATTTTAGATGCCTTTGCAGTTTACAAACCTTTTCATTTCCTCAATCTACAGGCAGGGCAATTTAAAATACCATTCTCTTTAGAAAGCCTTGCTCAGGCTAAAAATATGGAGACGATTAACCGTTCCAATGTTGTGGAAGCTCTTGTTGCACGTTCAAAAGATGTTGTTGGAAACCAGAATGGGCGCGACATTGGCATTCAGGCATCGGGTAGTATCTGGAAAAATAATGATGGCTACATAGTGGATTATTTTATAGCCGGATTTAATGGAAATGGGATTAATACTTCCGATAATAATGAAGCAAAAGATGTAGTGGCACGTTTAGTTTTCCGTCCCATGAAAAAACTGGAATTTGGTGCGTCGTATTTCAATGGATATAACAAATACGGTGCCCCTGATGCAAAGAATCATGTACGAACCAGAATTGGTTATGAATTATCCTATATTTATAAATTCGCTTCAATAGCAACTGAGTATATTTCGGGTGAAGATGGCGGCATAAAAAAGTACGGATACTATGTACAGATGTCTGCTTATTTATATAAAAAGAAACTGCAACTGGTGGGACGATATGATTTTTTTGATTCAGATAGTAATAAAAAAGATAATTCAACCACTGATTATCTGGGAGGAATAAATTTCAATTTCAATGAAAATGTAAAGTTGCAGGCAAATGTTACTCATCGGGAAGAAGAAACAATTAGTATAAACAATGACATTATCGGCATTCAGCTTCAATTTGGTTTTTAAATTTTAATGAATCACCCATCAAATAACCTCTTAACAACCATGAAAAAAAATATACTGTGTTTTCTAATTTCATTGTTTCTGTTTATTGTACCAGCAGTAGCACAAAATAGCCGGCAAGACAGTCCGCTTAAAGGAAACATCACCATTTCCGGAGCTTTTGCACTTTATCCGATGGCGGTAAAATGGGCAGAGGAATTCAGGAAATTACATCCTCATGTAAAAATAGATATCTCGGCCGGTGGAGCAGGCAAAGGCATGACAGATGCTCTAACAGGAATGGCTGACATCGGTATGATTTCAAGAGAAATTAACCCGGAAGAAATAAAAAAAGGAGCCAATCCGATTGCGGTAACCAAAGATGCTGTGGTACCAACAATTAGTAGCCGGCACCCATTACTATCTTTTATCAAAAGCAAAGGAATAAAGAAGAGTGCATTTATCGGATTGTGGTTAACCGGCAATTTAAAAACATGGGGTCAGGCTTTGGGAGTAAAAGCTACATTGCCTATACATGTTTTTACCAGGTCTGATGCCGCAGGGGCTGCAGAAACATGGGCTAATTTTTTGGGAACAAAACAAGAAGAAATGCTGGGAATAGGAGTTTTTGGTGATCCCGGACTGGCAATGGCAGTAAAAAAAGACAAAATAGGCATCGGGTATAATAATTTGGTTTATATCTATGACAGCAAAACCAAGCGTGCGACTAACGGAGTACTGGTGATTCCGATTGACTTTAATAATAACGGTAAAATAGATCCGGAAGAGAATTTTTATGATTCCATTGATGATCTCACCAAAGCTATAACTGACGGGCGTTACCCAAGCCCCCCGGCCCGTGATCTGTATTTTGTGACAAAAGGAAAGCCTTCAAAAAAAGTGGTAATCGAATTTATTGAATTTATACTTACCCAGGGCCAGAATTTTGTTCACGAAGCGGGGTACATAAGTCTTACAAAAGAGCGTGCAGAAGAACAATTTATCAAAATCAAATGATTTACTTTCGTTGCTAAGCCATCATCATGACAGGAAGATTACTACTCGATAACCTTACCGCCCGCATCATGCGGACACTTACATGGATATCTGTGCTAATAATGCTGATGATTGGTGTTGGTCTCTTCATAAAAGCCTGGCCCATATTACAGCAACATAATTTATGGGAATTGTTATCAGGCGAATCATGGCGACCTTTAAAAAACCAATTCGGATTCTACCCATTTATAATGGGCACCATTTGGGTTACCGTTCTGGCGGTTGCACTTTCCTTTCCGCTTTGCCTGCTCACTGCTATATATATTTCTGAATATGCCTCTTCTTCCATTCGAAAAATAGTAATCCCACTTATTGAACTTCTGGCAGGCGTTCCGCCGGTAGTATATGGTGTTTGGGGAGTATTAACCATCGTGCCGCTTATTGCTGATCACATCGCACCGAACTTTGTAGTTTACTCCTCCGGTTACAGCGTATTGGCGGGTGGAATAATTCTGGCAATAATGATCTTTCCTTTAATCATCAGCATACTTGGCGAAGTTTTCAATGCCATTCCGCAAGAGTTACGTGATGCATCACTTTCTTTAGGAGCCAATAAATGGCAAACTACGAAGCTGGTTGTTGTACGTAAAGCCATTCCCGGCATTATTGCTTCTGTGGTGCTGGCACTTTCCCGGGCATTGGGAGAAACGATTGCAGTATTGATGGTTTGCGGAAATATTTCTCAAATTCCTCATTCCATCTTTGATTCCTGTTATCCGTTGCCTGCATTAATTGCAAACAATTACGGAGAGATGATGAGCATACCATTATATGATTCCGCTTTGATGCTTGCTGCATTTATTCTTTTTGTGTTAATCATTGCATTTAATCTGATATTACGATTCACCTTAAACAAATTGGAAAAACGATTTAAGCTATGAAAAAAGCAGAAGAATTTTTTTTCAAACTATTAATGAAAGGCGCAACGCTTATCATATTGCTATGCCTGTTTTCCATACTTTTTACCATAGTAATGAAAGGACTACCTTCCCTGAACTGGGACATGGTAAGCCGTATACCTGAAGGCGGATTTTACATTGGTAAAGAAGGTGGAATATTAAATGCAATTATCGGGTCTTTATATATTGCAGGCGGTGCCAGTTTTCTCTCATTGCTTATCAGTATTCCAATAGTACTTTATATAAATGTTTATCTTCCGAAGAACTCCAGACTTACCAAACTGGTACGTTCAACTTATGATATTCTTTTTGGCGTACCTTCTATAGTTTATGGTGCATTTGGTTTTACATTAATGATTGCACTCGGACTAAAAACATCTATGCTTGCAGGAATTATCACGGTTACTTTTCTGGTAATCCCCATCATGGTTCGTACCATGGATGAAGTGATGCAACTGGTTCCGAAAGAATTGAATGATGCTGTTTACTCATTGGGTGCAACAAGATGGGAAACATCACTGGTAATTCTTCGTCAGGTGGCACCCGGAATTCTTACGGCAATCCTGTTATCATTCGGAAGAGGTATCGGTGATGCAGCCTGTGTGCTATTCACTGCAGGATATACGGATTCCATCCCTACTTCACTCAGTCAGCCAGCAGCCACATTACCACTTGCCATCTTCTTTCAATTGGGTAGTCCGATGGAAGAAGTACAGGGCCGTGCTTATGCAGCTGCATTAATTCTTACCATCATCGTATTGCTCATCAATATCATCTCCCGTATTCTGAATAATAAACTTTCCAAGCATAAAATCTAATCATCCTCCATGGCTCAGGAATCCAGCATAATAGTCAAAGATCTCAATGTACATATCGGGAAAAATCATATCCTGAAAAACATCAATGTAGAAATTCCAAAAAATAAAATCACTTGTATTATTGGACCTTCCGGTTGCGGAAAAACCACTTTGTTTAAATCATTTAACCGACTGTTGGAAAATAGCACCGACACCAGAATTGAAGGCAAGGTGCTTGTTGATGGATCTGATATTTATGATTCCATGGCTGATGTAACTGCTATCCGTAAAAAGATGGGATTATTAAATCAGCGCCCTACTCCACTTCCAATGTCGATTCATGCCAATATTGTGTATGGATTAAAAATTCACGGAATAAAAGATAAAAAGATTCACGCGGAAAAAGTAACGCATTATCTTAAAGTAGCCTCACTATGGGATGAAGTGAAAGACAGATTAGATGCTCCGGCATCAAAGCTCTCTATCGGTCAGCAACAACGTCTTTGTCTTGCAAGAGGATTGGCAGTAGAGCCCTCCATCATTCTGGGTGATGAACCAACATCAGCATTAGATCCGTTAAGCAGTAAGTGGATTGAAGAAAAATTTGTGGAGCTGAAAAAAGATTACACAATAGTTATGGTTACACATATTCTACGCCAGGCCAGAAGAATTGCTGACTATGTTATCTTTATGTATATGGGTGAAATAATTGAACATGGTCCGGCTGATCAGTTACTAGAAAACCCACAACAACCATTGACCAAGGAATATGTAAAGGGTATTATAAGTTAAAATTAAAACTTTTTAAAATAAATTTAGTTATGGCACAAATCAGATTAGGAGATATCGCTCCGGACTTTCAAGCAAAAACATCAAAAGGTGAAATCAGTTTTCATGAATGGATGGGAAACGGATGGGCACTACTCTTTTCACATCCTGCAGATTATACTCCGGTTTGTACAACGGAACTTGGTAGAACAGCAAGCCTGAAAGGTGAGTTTGAAAAACGTAATGTTAAAGTAATAGCATTAAGTGTGGATCCTTTGGAATCGCATACCAACTGGATAAAAGATATCAATGAAACGCAAAATACCATTGTTGATTTTCCAATAATTGCCGACGACGACAGGAAGGTATCAATGCTATATGATATGATACACCCAAATGCATCGGAAACAACAACTGTGCGTTCAGTTTTCATTATTGGTCCTGATAAGAAAGTAAAACTAATGCTCACTTACCCGGCTTCTACAGGACGTAATTTCGAAGAGATGCTCCGTGTTATTGATTCACTTCAGCTTACCGCCAATTACAGCGTTGCTACACCAGCCGACTGGAAAGACGGGGAGGATTGTATTGTTGTAAATTCTATTAAAACGGAAGATATCCCTTCAAAATTTCCGAAAGGACATAAGGTTATTAAGCCTTATCTGCGAACCACACCGCAGCCGAACAAATAAATAGTTTTAAATAAATAATATGGAACGGCGCAAACCAATAGCGGTTCCATATGCCAATAATTTAAACCATAAAATATGGAAAGGAAAACTATTGCTGTAATTGGAGGCGGTTTTTGTGGACTGGCAACTGTATTACAGCTAAAAAAGCAGCTAAAAGATGCATCAGATATTATTCTGATTAATGCCGGCTCTAAAGTTGCAAAAGGCATTGCTTATAGCACCGATTCAGAAAAGCTTGTGCTTAATGTTCCTGCAGGCAAAATGAGCCTCTTTCCTGATCAATCGGATCACTTTTTGAATTGGCTCCATCTTCGTCAACCTTATCATAACATAGACAAGGAACTTCTTGCCAAAATGTTTGTTGCCAGAAAAGAATATGGCAGTTATCTGGAAAGTTTATATAATGAATTGGTCTCCACAACAGCAGGATCGAATATAAAAATTATTGAAGATTATGCGGATGATATAGAAATCGTTGGTGATCGATATCTGATAAAATGCAGAACACAGGGCAACTTAAATGCAAATTTTATTGTGCTTGCTACCGGAAATGAGCTTCCCCGAAATCCTAAAATAACTGAAGAAAGTTTTTATTCATCATCAAATTATTTTCACAATCCATGGAATGAACAGGCGGTTACATCAATAAATAAAGATACTGACATATTTATTCTTGGAAATGGGCTGACTATGGTAGATACTGTATTAGGCCTTATTGAAAATGGTTGCACAGAAACCATTTACTCTCTTTCACCAAATGGTTTTAATATATTGCCTCACCGGCATGGTGGTGTAGTATATACAAAGCTGGTAGAAGAAATCGAAGACAATATTAGTCTAAAGACCCTTTTCAACCTGTTTCATAAACATACTAAAATACTACGACATTTCGGATTGTCAGCTGAACCTATTGTTGACTCTATCCGGCCCTACTCACAAAAGATATGGCAAAATTTTGATATCGACGACAAGAAAAAATTTCTGAACCGCGTTCGGCACTTATGGGGCGTTGCACGACACAGGCTTCCAATTCATATATATGATTTTATACAACAGCTTCGTATTGAAAGAAGGCTTGTAATTATGAAAGGTAATTTAATAGCTGTTAATGAAATAAACAAGGATGTTTTTGTAACTTATTTTGACGGGAAGAAAAAAGAAGAAAAACCAATTAAGGTTTCCCGTGTGATAAACTGCACGGGCCCTTCATTGGATATAACCCAATCGGACAATCCACTTATTAGTGCTTTAGTAAGAAAAGGAATGATCCGCCCTGATGCCCTCCATCTTGGTATCGATTGCAATGCCGATGGAACAGTAATTAATACAGACCAAAAAAATAGCCAAACTTTGTTTACTATCGGAGGGTCAATGCGCGGGTTGCTCTGGGAATCTACTGCTGTACCTGAATTAAGGGTGCAGGCTGCTGCACTGGCAGGTATAATCAGCTCTAAAATCATTCAGCAATAAGTAAGAATGCAACAATTGTTTATTTTTTATTTCATTTCTATGCCAAATAATTAAGTTTGCAGGACATTAAATGGTGCTTAACAAGAATCATTTAACCAAAAGGTGCTAGTTTGTATCAGTAAAACGATACTGCCATCATAATTGAGGACCGGTATCAATTGTTTTAAATATAGGTTAATAAAAATGCCTGATGAACTTCAAAGAAAAACTGAACTCTATAAAATGCTTTGTTTTTGATGTGGATGGTGTGCTGACTGATGGTCAGCTACTTGTTACGCATGAAGGCCAACAACTGCGAAGTATGAATATTAAAGACGGCTATGCTTTACAACTTGCGGTGAAGGAAGGTTATCATGTCTTTATTATCAGCGGGGCCTCATCCGAAGGAGTCATTAAACGATTGAACGGGCTTGGCATTAAAGATGTTTTTACCGGTGTTCCTGATAAAAAAGTAAAATTGGAATCGCTCATGGAAAGTCACCTGCTTGAAACGGAGCAGATTTTATATATGGGTGATGACATGCCTGATTTGGAAGTAATGAAAATATGCGGTGTTCCTTGTTGCCCGATTGATGCCGTGCAACAAGTAAAAAATATCTGCGTTTATACTTCCAATAAAAAAGGCGGTGACGGTTGTGCCCGCGATGTTATTGAACAAGTGCTTACTTTACATAAAAAGTGGAAATAACGGCTGTCTTGTCAATAATTAAAAAAATAATACCTGTATTTTGAGTTTGCTTCGATTAATCCGTTTTCCTAATCTGCTTATTCTGACCTTGGGTATGTACCTGTTTCGCCTGATGGTAGTGGAGCCGCTGCTCATCCTTTCACATGAAGCACCCAAAATAACTGAGTTCAACTTTTTCCTCATTGTAATTTCTACCATATTAATTGCTGCCGGCGGATATATAATAAACGATATTGAAGATATAGACAGCGATCGGATCAACAAATCGGATAAGGTAGTTATTGATAAAACGATAAATAAAGATACCGCCTGGAATATATATATTATAGTTTCATTCCTTGGAATTTGCACAGGATTCTATCTTACTTTTTCTCAAAAGGTAAATTACATTGCATATACAGACCTTGTGGCTGCAGGCATTCTGTATTTTTATAGCACCACTTATAAAAAAATGATCTTGATTGGCAATGTTTTAATTGCATTGCTTACGTCAATAAGCATC
>JANOBN010000588.1:0-4931 GCA_031411675.1 Bacteroidota bacterium
GGTGCAGGTGCAGGAGAAGGTGCAATGGATGCTGCAAATATTTTGAAACCAGCTTTAGCTCGTGGTGAGTTACGCGCAATTGGTGCAACTACTTTGAATGAGTACCAGAAATACATTGAAAAGGACAAAGCGTTGGAAAGACTTTTTCAAAAAGTGATGGTGGAAGAACCGGACACACAAGATGCCATCTCAATTCTTCGCGGATTAAAGGAACGTTATGAAACGCATCATAAAGTGAGGATTAAAGATGAAGCCATCATTGCCGCAGTAGAACTATCTCAAAGATATATATCCGATCGTTTTTTGCCGGATAAAGCCATTGACCTGGTTGATGAAGCAGCAGCAAAATTGAGACTGGAGATTGATAGTGTTCCGGAAGACTTGGATGAGATACAACGCAAAATCATGCAGCTGGAAATTGAAAGGGAGGCTATCAAGCGCGAAGGCAATGATAAAAAGGTAAAAGAAATCAGTGAAGATCTGGCAAATCTGAATGAACAACGCAATTCCATTAAAGCACGGTGGGAAGAAGAAAAGAAGCTGGTGGATGGTTTGCAGAATATGAAAGAAGCTATTGAAAATTTTAAGCAGGAAGCAGATCAGGCGGAGCGCGCCGGTGATTATGGTAAAGTTGCTGAAATTCGTTATGGAAGGATAAAGGATTCAGAAGCTAAACTGGAAGAGCTGAATAAAAAGCTTACGGAAATGCAAGGCGATAAAGCCATGATTAAAGAAGAAGTTGGCAGTGAAGATATTGCAGAAGTAGTAGCACGCTGGACCGGTATTCCGGTAAAGCGAATGTTGCAAAGTGAAAGAGAAAAGTTGTTACATCTGGAAGCGGAATTACATCAACGCGTAGTTGGACAGGAAGATGCTATTGCTGCTCTTGCTGATGCTGTGAGAAGAAGTCGTGCCGGTTTGCAGGATGCTAAACGTCCGATAGGCTCCTTTATATTTTTAGGTACTACCGGAGTTGGTAAAACAGAAGTTGCAAAAGCATTAGCGGAATTTCTGTTCAATGATGAAAATGCAATGACCCGTATTGATATGAGTGAATATCAGGAACGACATAGCGTTAGCCGATTAATCGGAGCGCCTCCGGGATATGTAGGTTATGATGAAGGCGGACAATTAACAGAGAGTGTTCGTAGAAGACCCTATAGCGTTGTGTTGCTTGATGAAATTGAAAAGGCACATCCGGATGTATTTAACATTCTGTTACAAGTGCTGGATGATGGTCGCTTAACAGATAACAAAGGCAGAACAGCCAGTTTCAAAAACACCATCATCATTATGACTTCCAATATTGGAGCACATATCATTCAGGAAAAAATGGAAGGCATGACGGATAAAAACCGGGAAAAAGTTCTTGCATCCACAAGACTTGAAGTATATGATTTATTAAAGAAAACCATACGTCCTGAATTCCTGAACCGTATTGATGAAATCATCATGTTTACTCCGTTAACCCGTGATGAAATTAAAGAAATTGTAAGGCTGCAATTTAATGGTATTGCCAAAATGTTATTGCAAAATGATATCAAAATCACCATAACAGAAGAGGCAATTGACTGGTTAAGTCAGTTAGGTTATGACCCGCAGTTTGGTGCACGTCCATTGAAACGCGTCATGCAAAAACGCATCCTCAATGAATTATCAAAACAGATTCTTGGCGGAACAATTACCGGGGATGATGTTATTGAAATTGATATCGATGATAAAAAACAATTTTTGTTCCGTAATATTAAGATTAGTGAGATTGCGGGATAGTATCTAGTATCTAGTATCTAGTATCTAGTATCTAGTATCTAGTATCTAGTATCTAAAAAAACATTCCGGCGAATACGCCGGAATGTTTTTTTTATGCCATTCGGAGTATTTCACCGCAACGTAAATATGACTAAGTTATTAAGTTGCCACTTACTATTAACTAAACACCAATAGAAAATTTAGAATTTAAAATTTAGATCCGATAGCTATCGGATTTAGAATTTCTTAAGCTATTTGCTTTTCTTCAACGAAAACGAAAAAGAGGTGCCTTTATTTACTTCGCTTTCCACCTGTATTGATTGTTGATGGGCTTCCATGATATGTTTTACAATGGCTAGTCCCAAACCGGTTCCACCCTGTTCTCTTGAACGGCTTTTGTCTACACGGTAAAAACGTTCGAATAATCTGGGTAAATGATGCTTTTCAATACCAATTCCATTGTCGGAAATTTCTGTTATTATTTTATCCCCTGAATCAGTAAATGAGAGCGTAGTTACGCCATCTTTCTTTCCGTACTTAACAGAATTATATATGAGATTTACCAGCACCTGACGTATAAGGTCTTTATCAGCATAAACATAATATGGCCTTAGTAAATCCTCCTTCAACTTTAGGGAAATATTTTTTTCTCTGGTAAATACTTCCAGCGATTCTATTACTTCTTTTGCAAGATCAACAATATCGAAGGTGCGCGGCTCTACCGGCAATTCCCCGGCTTCCAGCTTAGAAATAGATTCCAGATCATCCACCATGGAGATCAATCTGTCAATTCCCTTGCTTGCCTTCTGAAGATAAAGCGTATTGATATCTTGATCTTCAATTCCACCATCAATCAATGTATGAATATAACCTTGCACACTAAAGATGGGTGTTTTTAATTCATGAGAAACATTACCCAGAAATTCCTTACGATACAATTCTACCTGCTTTAGCTGATCAATTTCCTGTTTTGATTCCCCCGACCATTCTTTTAAAATTCTATTAATCTCTTCTTTAAGCAATCTGCTGTCAGTACCCTTGAATTGTTTCTCCTTAATATTCTTCAACAGTGATAAATTCTGATACACTTCCTTTAGTTGAGAGGTAGCAGATTTATTATATATATAATCCAGAATAAAATAAGAAATTATGGCGATAACGATAAAAAGAATGATCCAGAATATGCTAGAAAACATGCCGGATAAATGTATGATCAGATAAAATACTGCCATACAAAATGCAGAAACAGTTAATGCCACACCTAAAAGTAAAACCGGTTTTCGCTGAATCATTTATGCAAACTTAACAAAGCATTGATAACTCTGCATCAAAAAAAGCAACGGTTATTAAATATCAAACTTATAGCCAATCCCTTTAATAGTTTTAATGGACTCATCCCCCAACTTCTCTCTGATCTTCCGGATATGTACATCAATGGTACGATCCCCGACAACTATCTCTGACCCCCAGACTCTGGAAAGGATGTCTTCGCGGGTAAATACCTTGCCCGGTTTTGAAGTCAATAAAGAAAGCAATTCAAATTCCTTTCTGGGGAATACCATTTCTTCATTGTCCTTTATTACCAGATATCGTTCTCGGTCAATGGAAAGATTGCCAATATTCAGCACTCCCTGTGTTGGCTCTGATGCTCCTCCATCAGCTCTGCGGAGTAAGGCTTTAATTCGGCTGATCATAATCCGGGGCTTAATAGGCTTGGAAATATAATCATCAGCACCCACTTCAAATCCTGCGAGTTGTGAGTACTCTTCATTACGGGCAGTCAGGAAGGCAATCAATGTGTTTTTCAATGCGGGAATAGCCCTGATCTGCCGGCAGGTTTCAATGCCATCCATTTCCGGCATCATAATATCCAGAATCATCAGTACCGGTTTTTCCTTCCGTGCAACATCTACCGCTTCCCGTCCGTTTTTTGCTAAAAGGACAGAATACCCCTCTTTTTTGAGGTTGTATTCCATGAATTCTAGGATATCCGGTTCATCATCTACCAGCAAAATCTTTATGTCCTTAGTTTCCATTGTATAATTTTACGCAAAGAACACCGCCCGATGTTATCAAATTGTTAAACTAACCTTAAGTGATTACTATTCGTGACAAATCTAGTTACTTCCATTGAGCTGATTATTATCCGTTTATAAACAAGTAAAGAATTGTACAATATTAACAAACGAAAGTTATTAAAAGAAACAGACACAAGTAGTTTTATACATCATAACGCTAACTTTGGCATGGTGAAAAAGATCTGGCCCCACTTAAAAAACAAATATGCAATCACTTCCCTGGCTTTTATAGTCTGGATGCTCTTTTTCGATCGTAACGACCTTATATCGCAATTTAGTTATCGTAGTGAGCTCCATAAGCTTTTAGCTGATAAGGAGTATTATTTGAGTGAGATTGAAAGAAATAAAAAGGACATGCATGAGCTGATGAGCGACATGGAGCATATGGAGAAATTTGCCCGTGAACGCTATTTGATGAAGAAAGATGATGAAGAGATTTTTTTAATTCTTCCGGAAAAGAAAGATGAAGCTACGGCTTATGAGGAATAATTTTAGAATCAGTTTCCTTTCTGCTTTTATTTACAATTACTATTAATCAATGCTTCTACATCATTCCCTTTGGCATTTTTGTATCCAAGTTTTCGGGCTTTTTCCAAATCATTGCAGGCTCTTAACGGATCTTTCATTTCCAGATATACCAAAGCACGGTTACGGTAAGCATAAGCATTGCCGGAATTGATTTTTATAGATTGATCAATATCTGACATCGCTCCAAATAAATCTTTAAGTTTCATTTTTACGTAACCACGATTATTATAAGGATACGCCTGTTTAGGATCCTGTTGAATGGCTTTATCAAAATACGATAAAGCTTCTCCATATTGCTGCATTTCCGACAATACAAATCCAACGTTCTGATAAAAAACAAAATCGGAACTATCCACCGTTAGCACTTTAAGGAACCACTGTAGGGCAGATTCATTATTTCCGGAATTACTATATGCAATACCTAAATCCAACATGGCATCAATAGCTAAGGAATCAAAACTCAATGCTTTTAAGTCGTCTTCAATTCCTATGTTAAATTCACCTAAAGTATTATGAATGCTGCCTCTTAAAAAATAGATATCAAACAACATTGAATCATTGGTATTATGCTGCAAT
>JANOBN010000589.1:0-4976 GCA_031411675.1 Bacteroidota bacterium
GTTGAAGTAAAAACAGGTAAGATTATAATCACGTGCGGCTTCAAAAAAATCGTTATTCATAAGTTCTTCCTTAATCACATCTTCCCGAAACCCAATGGAACATTCAGAATTCAATCCCATGCCCATAGTTGCAATTCTATGCCATCCCGCAAATTCTCGCGCTTTATTGTTACCTACAACATATATAGAATTTACAATAATGTTGCGTTTTACTGCTTGTGCGCAAGCATCCACGTATTCATTAGCTGCATCTGCCACCATTCCGTTTCCAACAATATATATTATTCTACGTGCATTCACATTTTCACTCCATGAAATATCCATTACGCACTTCCTTATTGCCGCACCTACGAACTGATCGCCCTTTTCTATTGTAGGACGGATCTTCGATAATTCTGCTGACAGGTAATCAAAATCATTGGTGAGATCGCAAAGAATCTTCACATAAGAATTCTCCTTTTTAAAACTGGGTCGAGAAAATCCCACTACCCCGATTTTTAATAACGGCTTTGGTGAAAGTAAATTTGCTTGATTAATGATATGCCAAAGATTGTCTCGCATTTCATTTATTAATCCATTGGTGCTTCCGGAAAGGTCCAGACAAAAGACAATTTGCAACTCATTGTTTACGGCTTCCCCGTTACCTGTTTCTGAAAAGCCGGTGTTGGTGCAGAAAATAATAAGAATGAATAATATGCACCGTTTGCTCATTCCTGCAAAATTAAGAAAAGGCATCATAGAAATTCCTTATTTGCTGCTTTTAAAATAAGTGGTAAAAAAAGTTGAAATATAAAATTCATATTGCAATCAGATGTCATTCAGAAAACCAGTAAGTACTTTGGTAATATTTGAAAGGGCAAGTTCTATCTTCCATGCTTTCCGATTTCTTTTTTCAATATAGTTGGAAACGGCTCTTAACTGAACGGATGGCACTTCATGTTGCATGCAGGCATAATAAAATGCCGCACCTTCCATACTTTCCACATCAGCATCACAATTTTGCATTATTCTCTTAACACTCATTTCGCTTCCCGTAGTTCTGTTTACAGTAATTCCCTTTACTTTTTGATACTCTGTAAAGTATCCTGATTCTGCAGGAATTAAAAGCCCGTTCCGAAACGGAAATTCATCCTTACTCATTAATCCCATCTGAAAAGTGCTGAGCCATTTGCTATCGTCTTCTGCTCCAAGGTCGAAAAAGAAATCGGAGCTTACCCTCACTATTGTCCCTAAAGGAATATTACGATTAAAACTCCCGCAAATACCGATGTTTACTGCCAGTTCATAAGGGTGTTTAAGTAACTGTGTTCCCAAATGATAAGCAGTTATCGCCTGACCCACTCCGGCAATAAGCAAGTCGGCATTACTATTCAGATGGAGAACAGATCCCGGCTTAAGTTCTGACAGATTCACCTCCGCTTTAATTATGCCCTTCGCCTCCAATGCAGTAGCGCTTACAATTAATACTCTCATATGGTGCAAAGATAGAAGGCGGGATGATTGTAAAAACAGCTAAATTTGTCCATTCAAATAAAAACATGATCTATATTACCCGAAGAGAGCGCTTTAACGCTGCACATAAACTATTTAAGCCGGAATGGACTGACGATAAAAACCTGGAAGTTTTCGGCAAATGCGCCAACCCGAACTGGCATGGACATAATTACGACCTATTTGTAACAGTAAAAGGGAAAGCCAATCCGGAAACCGGTTTTGTATATGATCTTAAAAAATTAAGTGATCTGCTTCGTACTAAAGTCATTGATAAACTCGATCACCGGAACATCAATCTTGATGTTGACTTTATGAAAGGGAAAATGGCATCTACAGAAATATTGGCAGTAGCGATATGGGAGGAAATTGAACCTTCTATAAAAGCAGAAGGCGCCATTTTGCATTGTGTTAAAGTGGTTGAAACAGAAAATAATTATGTAGAATATTTTGGTTAAATATAGTTCCAACTTTTATCTTAAAAATAACAACTATTGAAAAAGCAAACAACATCAAAGCAGGCTGATAAGCCGAAGAAATATAAAAAGATTGATCAATTCAATGAAGAGTCAGTGGAGTTGATGGCAGGAAAATATAAGTCCATTCTTCAGGAAATTGGTGAGGATGTTAACAGAGAAGGTCTTTTGAAAACGCCGGAACGTGTATCAAAAGCCATGCATTTTCTTACGCATGGATATGGCCTCAACCCGGAAGAAATTATGAATTCCGCACGCTTCCGCGAAGATTATAAACAAATGGTAATTGTTAAGGATATTGAACTTTATTCACTTTGTGAGCATCACTTACTACCATTTTTTGGCAAGGCGCATGTTGCATACATTCCGGACAAATATATCGTAGGCTTGAGTAAAATACCACGCATCGTGGATGCTTTTGCACGTCGCTTACAAGTGCAGGAGCGACTTACAACTGAAATCCGGGACTGTATTCAAAATTCTCTTAAACCGCTTGGTGTTGCTGTGGTTATTGAAGCCGCACATCTTTGTATGCAGATGAGAGGAATTCAAAAACAAAACTCTGTTACCACCACATCAGCATTTACCGGTGAATTTGAAAATGATAAAACCCGGAGTGAATTTATCAATCTTATTCAGGCCAAATTGCATTAATATTTCAACTCCTTACTATTCTCTGAATATTATATATTGTTAATTCTAAATTATTTATCTGAATGAAAGCATATATATTCCCCGGACAAGGTTCTCAGTTTCCAGGCATGGGCAAAGAACTATATGAGCAATCACCTCTTGCAAAAGATTTATTTGAGCAGGCAAATACTTTAACAGGTTTCCGCATTACTGATTTAATGTTCAGTGGAACCGATGAGGATTTACGTCAAACAAATGTTACTCAACCTGCCATTTTTATTCATTCGGTAATACAGGCTAAATGTCTGAATGATTTTCATCCGGAAATGGTGGCAGGACATTCTTTGGGAGAATTTTCATCACTAGTTGCCAATGGTACTTTAAGTTTTGAAGATGGTTTACGTTTGGTGAAGGAACGTGCCAATGCAATGCAGGCAGCCTGTGAAATGCAATCCGGTACGATGGCTGCTATTCTTGGTCTTGATGATGCAATTGTGGAGTCTATTTGCGCTGAAATATCACCGGTAGTGGTTGCAGCCAATTATAACTGCCCCGGACAATTGGTAATATCAGGTGCATTGGAAGGTGTTCAACTGGCTTGTGAAAAATTAACAGCAGCAGGTGCTAAACGTGCATTAATGTTGCCTGTTGGAGGTGCCTTTCACTCTCCTCTAATGGAACCCGCCCGTGAACGTCTTGCTAAAGCAATTGAAACCGTAACATTTAATACTCCTGTTTGTCCGGTGTATCAAAATGCAACAGCAAAGGCATATACTTCATCAGCAGAAATAAAAAAGAATTTGATTGCACAGCTTACTGCTCCCGTTCGCTGGACACAAAGTGTGGAGAATATGATTAATGACGGTGCTTCCTCATTTACAGAAGTGGGTCCGGGAAAAGTATTACAGGGGCTTGTTAAAAAAATTAACCGCGAAATGGCAACGTCCAGCGCTTTATAATAATTATTGATAAATGGAACTGAACAGTCTTAATGCCATCTCTCCTGTTGACGGACGATACCGTAAAGTATGTGAGGAGCTTTCTCTTTATTTTTCGGAAGAGGCTCTTATACGTTATCGTGTTATGGTGGAGGTGGAATATTTTATTGAACTGTGCAGAGTCCCCCTGCCGCAATTGAAAGATGTGCGTCCGGAACTTTTCAAGCATTTACAACATATATATAATGACTTTAGTCATCAGGATGCATTAGCCATAAAGGAAATTGAAAAAACCACTAATCATGATGTGAAAGCGGTGGAATATTTTCTTAAGCAAAAACTGGACAAGCTTGGATTATCGGCCTATAAGGAGTTTGTTCATTTTGGACTTACTTCACAGGATATAAATAATACTGCCATTCCACTCAGTATCCGTGAAGCTACCGAACTGATATATCTTCCCATCATAAAAGCAGTTTGTAAAAGACTGGATGAGCTGTCGCGTTTGTGGGAGAAGATTCCGATGCTGGCTCGTACGCACGGTCAGCCGGCATCACCTACGCTGCTGGGCAAGGAAATATATATATTCCATCATCGAATCACCACGCAACTGGAATTGATGAAAGGCATTGCCTGCTCTGCGAAGTTTGGCGGGGCGACCGGTAACTTTAATGCACATCATGTTGCCTATCCGGAAATCGACTGGATTAATTTCTCTGATACGTTTATCACCCGACTGGGATTAAACCGCTCGCCCTACACAACGCAGATTGAACATTATGATAACATGGCTGCGCAGTTCGATACCATGAAAAGAATTAATACTATACTTATTGATCTTTGTCGTGATTGCTGGACGTATATTTCCATGAATTATTTTACACAGAAAGTGGTGAAGGGTGAGATTGGTTCATCAGCCATGCCTCATAAAGTAAATCCAATCGACTTTGAAAATGCAGAAGGTAATTTCGGAATGGCAAATGCCTTGTTTGAACATTTTTCTGCCAAGCTTCCTGTCTCCCGTTTACAACGCGATCTTACTGACTCTACTGTGTTACGAAACATTGGTGTTCCATTTGCGCATTCGTTAATTGCATGCAAAGCCTTATTAAAGGGTCTTGATAAGATAACAGTGAATGAAACAGAAATAAGAAATGACCTGGAAGATAATTGGGCTGTTGTTGCAGAGGCTATACAAACTATTTTACGCAAAGAAGGATATCCGAATCCGTATGAGCAGCTGAAGCAATTAACCAGGACTGGTGGTAAGATTGATAAAGCATCAATACAAAGTTTTATTAATAGCCTGGATGTAAACAACAACATCAAAGAAAAGCTGTTAGCCATTTCACCGCAAAATTATACAGGGATTTATAAAGCGTTTTGAAAATAAGTTAGTAGTTAATAGTTAAAAGTTAAAAGTTAATAGTTAAAAGTT
>JANOBN010000590.1:0-3128 GCA_031411675.1 Bacteroidota bacterium
ATCTTACTTCCTGATCGGTTACCAGTTCTTTGGAAGTGAATTGAGGTGTTGCTGCTGCTAATGTATCGCTCATGATATATTTCTTTTATTTTCTAAAGCAAGTGAATGCTCGTGAATTGGAATGATGAGTTATGTGATTATATATATTATTTCACTTTAAGTATTTCTTCAATTTTTGCAAAGATTTCGCCCGATGCAAAGGGTACTCCCTGAACTTTATTAAGTGGTATTGCAGGTATCATAAATTTATCACGGATAATTCTTGATAGTTGTCCCATATTCATTTCAGGAATTAACACTTTATCGAAGTTGTAAAGTATTTCTCCCAAATTTTTCGGGAATGGTTTCAGGTGACGAATTTGTATGTGACTTACTTCATATCCTTTGGCTCTTGCATCCACACAGGCACTTTTTATTGCACCATAAGTAGAGCCCCAGCCAACAATCAGTAATTTACCTTTTTCTTTTCCGCTATCGAAATGCTGCAATGGAATATAATCCGCAACTTTTTCAGTCTTCGCCTCTCTCATGTGAACCATGAACTCATGATTCTCCGGTTCGTAACTGATGTTACCGGTTTCATGTTGTTTCTCCAAACCGCCAATTCTATGTTCCAGATTTTTTGTTCCGGGAATAGCCCATGGACGACTTAGTTTTTCATCCCGTTTGTACGGAAGAAATTTATCGGCATTCTTTTCTGTTGTAAACTTTACACTTATAGGTTTAAGATCATCAGCAGAAGGAAAACGCCATGGCTCACTACCATTGGCAATATATCCATCACTTAAAAATATTACCGGTGTCATAAACTCTAAAGCAATTCTGCATGCTTCATAAATAGCACTGAAACAATCTGCAGGTGAGCTTGCAGCAACGATTGGCATTGGTGCTTCTCCGTTTCTGCCATACATAGCCTGGAATAAATCACTTTGCTCCGTTTTAGTCGGCAATCCTGTAGAAGGTCCTCCACGTTGTACATTGATGATTACTAAAGGAAGTTCCAGCATCATGGCAAGACCCATTGCTTCTCCTTTAAGTGCTATACCCGGACCGGAAGAAGCAGTTACTGCCAACTTTCCGCCAAATGATGCTCCGATGGTAGTGCAGATTGCAGCTATTTCATCTTCTGCCTGAAACGTTCTTACTCCGAAGTTTTTATACTTGGCCAATTCATGAAGTATATCAGTTGCAGGGGTGATAGGATATGTACCGTAAAAAAGATCAATTCCTGCTTTGTTTGCAGCAGCGATCAAACCCATTGCTGTTGCCTGATTTCCCATCATGTTTCGGTAAACACCTGCAGGCATTGGAGCAGGATTTACCTTGTAACGTGTTGTAAAAGTTTCGCTGGTATCGCCAAAGTTATAACCGGCACGAAGTACTTGCAGGTTAGCATTCAATATATCAGGCTTCTTGGTGAATTTCTCTTCCAGAAACTTAATAGTGTTATCCATACTTCTGTTGTACATCCAATATAAAAAGCCCAGAACAAACATGTTTTTTGCACGATCTATCTCTTTCGTACCCAAACCGGACTCTAAAAGTGCCGCACGGGTCATTTTGGTAACGTCCATGGTAATCACCTGATACTTTTCCAGGGAACCGTTCTGTAATGGATTATCGCCATCAGCATAATTTGCCAGACGTAAATTCTTAGGATCAAAACCATCGGTATTGGCTATGATGACTCCACTATTTCTCAGATGACGCAGGTTAGCCTTTAAAGCTGCAGCATTCATAGCAACCAAAACATCACAACGGTCGCCGGGAGTGTAAATGTTAACACTTCCAAAATGGAGCTGATACCCGGAAACTCCGGCCAGCGTACCTTGAGGGGCACGTATCTCCGCGGGGAAATCAGGGAAGGTACTTAGGTCGTTACCGAATAAAGCTGCCGTATTTGTAAATTGAGTACCAGTAAGTTGCATACCGTCACCGGAATCGCCTGCAAATTTTATGATTACACTCTCAAGAATCTCTGTTTGTTTTTCCATTTTCAGTATGAAATTTCCGAACGCAAAGATAATCCTTCCAATAGAATGTTTATCACCTTTTAAAAGCATCTTGAAATATAAATTAGACAATAATCCCCCTCTCCGGCGGAGAGGGCTGGGGTGAGGCTAAAAACAGAAACTAATTTATATTTCAAGATGATATTAATCTAAATTTAAAGTCCATTTTTAACCGGCTCAGCCATAAAGCAAAAGACCCCGCCAAATGGCAGGGCCTTTCTCTAAAACAACCAATCACCCTTATGAATTGTGGCTTATATAATCAATAAGCTCTGTAACACTGCTTTCAAACGTAAACTTGTCGTAGGTGAGATAATAGTAAGATGGATTGGTAACATACTGATATGCATATTTTGCAAATTCCAGTCTGCTGGAGTCGAAAGTTAACAGGTCAATAATTTCTGCAATCTGTCTGCTGGTCATTGGCTGTGTCCGGAGGGCTTCTTTAGCAATTAACAAACGGGAGCTATCGAATGATTTGCTGCGGATGATATTCGTTAATTCATTAAACGATGCTTCATTCATACCATAACAAGAAGGCTGATAAGGTTCAGTGTAAACAACAGGTGGTGGATAAAAAGGAGTAATATTTATGATATCCAGGTGATAAGGACGAACCATTGCGGTAATGATGGAGGCTTCCGGAATATCAATTAATCCTCTGTAAACAACAACCGGATAGGTAGCATAATAACCATGACGTTTTAATTTATAAACTGTGATGGAATGTTGTCCGGGCTCAATATCATTTATTTTTAAAAAGCCGGCAGACTGCGGAAAAGTTACATCATCGAAAACTACGGTAAACGGTGAAGGATTGTTCATTTTAATTACCATTTCAGAGTTAAAATGATTTGCTTTTGCTGAAAACATGGCAAACAAAAGCATCAGAATTGTGGAGATACGTTTCATAAGATTTCCTTTTAATTGATTTGATTTAACCGAAGTCAAGGCCTGTGCCAGTAAATAATTTGAAAAGTCGCATTCACAATTAATTCATTAAAAAAAGGCTGATTCTTCAAAAGGAGAATGCTTTAATTCCTTAGGGGTGAATTCCCCGCCTCTTGAGGCGTTTTATTTATATAAGTTTTTATCATCATTTGGGATGCCCCGTTG
>JANOBN010000591.1:0-9358 GCA_031411675.1 Bacteroidota bacterium
GCGGCAGATACTCATCGCCTTTATACTCCTGCAACAAGTCCAGTGCCATGGAGCAGTTTTTCACGGAGCTGATATCATGCAGGAAGTCGTGCGTATGTACTGCCTCCTTTATTAATGCCTCATGCTCTTTAACATCTTCAATAATTAAAAAGCGTAAACTCGAACGATGTCTTTTCATATATTCTGATTCTAACAAATTTAGTGAACACAATACTTTTTCCACCTTTGCTGTTAAAGGATTTATGAACACTACCATTAACCGTTATTTATATTAATATTACGGCTGCCTGATTGCTATGCAGAAAGAATATTACAAAATTCTTGGATTGACTACTTCTGCTTCTCCTGAGGAAATTAAGCGGGCCTATCATCGTCTGGCAAAACTCTATCACCCTGATATTACAGGAGGTAACTCCGGCTATGCCGAACTTTTTAAGGAAGTAAATGAGGCCTATCAGGTGCTGTCAGATCGGGATAGAAAGATGCGCTATGATCTCGGACTAAATAATTTTATCATTATCCCAAAGGTGACTTTTGATCCTTATCTGGTAGCTCAGATTGACAATAAAGAGGTGCAATTGAATGATGAATTTGAAATTACCTTTCGTTATATAGGAGAAGGCCGTGTTTTCAGAAAGCCGGAAAACCGCTTATTGGTTTACTTGTCCAGCCCTGTGGTAGAACACCGTATGATTCCTGCAGGCAACGGCGAAGTAAAAGAAACTTCTTTAACCTATACTGTTTGTGCACTGGATACCGGAAGACTGGATATCCCTGAAGCAACTATATATATCAATAATAGGCAATTTGCGTCAGCTGCTTTTACCATTGATGTTAAAGAGAATGCCTGTTATTTTAAGAGTGATCAAACGGCATCTGTTAAGCCATATACTATACATCTGAATAAAGAACAAGAGGTGACCACCAACTTTCGTCGTATTTTCATTTACCGGCAACTGGTACTTATTCCAAGAAGTGCTTTTGCCTATTATTATCATCAGATTGGCGCTTCGATTAAAATCATATTTACTATTGTAGGATTCCTCCTCGCTGTGCTCTATAATTTTAACTGGGTAGCCGGAATAGTAATCGGCTCTTTCGCCGGAGGATTAATTCTTCACTCCATGTATTTACTTACCGGTGTGAAATCAAAATTTTATCATGCTTTAAAATATAAAACAGTGGTAAAATATCTGGATGATAATTACCGTCCTGGAAGAGATCCTTCTTACGGAATATTTGCGGAAAAAGCGTTTTATATATTAATGCAGATGCTCCGCTAAGGCTGCACTTCATTAGATCGGTCTGAAGGTATTTTTTTAAGACTACCAAACTGATTATACGCCATGCCGACTTCAAACACCGTGAACAAGCAATAATGTAACAAAAAACACAATGCAAAAGCCATTATCCCAGGTTTATTAATGAGGGCATAAATCATAATAACACCTACGTAGCCCAGCAATTTTAATGCTGTTGCTGTCATGTAAAAACGGATAAAATTTTTCGTCCCCGCCAGTGCACTTTTGCTAAGTCCGTAATGAAAAATAGCAGTAAGCACCACAAAGAAAATTAATATATATAAATAATTTGCATACACCAGATTAACCGGCAGACGTTGGGCAAGAAAGGAATACCCGGCAAAAGCTAACACTGAAGTGATCAGCAGGCGTACAATAAAAGCTCCGTTCATAAATTACTTTTTAATAAAATCTTTTAATGCAAGGTATAATGCTGCAACAATGGAAAGCAGGCTAAACAGAATTGCCAGAACAGGTTTGGTATGAAAGTATGCATCCAGCTTAAGCCCGGCCAGTGTGAGTATTAACACGGTTGCAGCCATCTGAAAACTCATTGCTGAATACTTCAGGTAATTATTAAGCGGTTTTTTCTTTGAGTCCGGTTGCTTCTGCTGGTCTGTCGACATTCTTAAGGTCCTTTATAGAAGGTCCCATGTTACAATTTCCGGTAAAGCTGGCACCTACCTCCACCACCAGTTTGCCCGTATGGATATCTCCGTTAATCCTTCCGTTCGACTTTAAAAACAACATTTCAGTTACCGTAGTCTTGCCTTTTACGGATCCGGAAATATCAGCATTCTGACAAAAAACATCACCCTCCACATTTCCGGATGCACCAATAACCAGTTTTGCTTTTGTGCTTACGGATCCCTTAACGGTTCCATCAATACGGATATCGCCATTGGATTTTACTTCACCCTCAATTACGGTTCCATGCCCGATAATATTTACGGAACTTGTTTCTCCCTGAAGAGTGCTGACTGCTTTATTTTTTATTTGCTGGAACATATTGCGGACGTTTTGAGGTCACAAAAATAATTTAATTAGTGAATTATTGGAAATTGAATTTGCAGAATGCTTGTATTAATGATTTAAACGGGAATATATAATCTTATACAGCAGAATAACAGGATCCTGAATACCGTTCTCTCACTACCTCCAGCAATTCCATCACCTCTTCAAAAGTGTTGGCAGTAACTAGTTTCAGACGATATTCTTTAAAATGATCCATTCCTTTAAAATAATTGGAATAGTGTCTTCTCATTTCCAGAATACCACCAACCGGGCCTTTCCATTCTACTGATTTTTCCAGATGTGTCATAGCAATCTGAATCCGTTCTTCCACCGTTGGCAGTGCAAGATATTCACCCGTAGCCAAAAAGTGTTTGATCTCCCGGAATATCCAGGGATAACCGATACTGGCTCTTCCAATCATCACGCCATCCACGCCATAACGGTTCTTCATTTCCAGTGCTTTTGCAGGAGAATCTACATCGCCATTTCCAAAAATCGGTATATTTATTCTCTGGTTATTTTTAATAGCACCAATCAACTCCCAGTCTGCCGGACCTTTATACATCTGAGCCCGGGTGCGACCATGTACGGTCAAAGCCGAAATGCCAATATCCTGCAGACGTTCCGCTACCTCCACTACATTTTTAGTTTGATCGTCCCAACCCAGCCTTGTTTTCACTGTTACAGGTCGACCAACTGCTTTCACAATTTCCGATGTCATTTCCACCATCTTCGGAATATCCTGTAACAAGGCAGCTCCGGCCCCCCGGCAAGCCACTGCTTTTACCGGACAGCCATAATTTATGTCAATCAGGTCAGGATTTACATCATCGGCAATCTGAGCTGCCTCTCTCATAGAGCCTATATCACTTCCAAAAAGCTGAATACCAATGGGTCTTTCATACTCGAAAATATCCAGCTTCTGCACACTTTTACGGGCATCTCTGATAAGGCCTTCGGAGCTGATAAACTCCGTGTACATCATATCTGCCCCTTCCTGTTTACATACATAACGGAAAGGCGGATCGCTTACATCCTCCATGGGAGCAAGTAACAGCGGAAATTCACCTAATTCAAGAGATCCTATTTTAACCATTCTTTGATTGAAGCCTGCTTTTCTATCTTCGGGGCCGCAAATTTACGGTAAAATGAAGTTAAAAGGAACACTTTCGAATGCATCACCATATGGTAAAGCACTAATATTTATAGGTGTCAGCCTTCTTTCCGTGAGCATTTGTACCATATTGGCCTATTTTCTATCGAAATATTTTTTTAAAATTAATCTGATGGAAGAAGGGTTGATTAATCATATCAAAAATCAAAACGTAATTAATAGCTATAAACTGGCACAAGGACTTTCTGCTTTTGGGCTATTTGTGCTTGGTCCTATTATTTCTGCATATTTATTCAGCAATAAACCCGGTGATTACCTTCGGATTAACAAATTTCCATCATCATCTTCCCTATTAACTATTGTTCTATTAATGCTTATTGCCACGCCTGCAATTAACTACTTATTATTACTTAATCAGCAGTTAAACTTACCGGACTGGATGAGTGGCATTGAAAGATGGATGAAGGAATCGGAAGATCAGGCTGCATTGTTTACAGAGGTCTTTTTAAGTACGGCTTCTATAAAGGGGTTGTTGTTCAACCTACTGGTGATTGCATTAATTCCGGCTATGGGTGAGGAACTTCTTTTTAGGGGAATCATTCAACAAGCAATGATAAAAATGAGCGGCAAAAAGCATATGGCAATATTTCTTACGGCTGCCTTTTTCAGTGCTTTTCACATGCAGTTTTATGGTTTTCTTCCACGAATGGCACTGGGGTTATTGCTGGGATATGCATTTTATTGGAGCGGTTCCCTATGGCTATCTATTGCCGGCCACTTTTTCAATAATGGATTGGCGGTTTTTATGGCTTTTTATGCCAAGCGAAACGGACTTCCTTTTAATCAGGATACCATCGGCACAGAAAAAGGGGATCTCTGGATTTTGCTTTTTTCGATAATAATACTTGTTTCAGGGCTGATTTACCTCTATAAAAACAGATCTGAGGAGCCTCCTTCCGCCGTTTTGTCGGAATAGTGTCACACCCGGTTATTTTATTCATTAACAGATTACAGAATCCTGCTGAATCGAACGGCCGAATTCTTATATTTGCTATCCTGTAAAAATTTCCGGCATAACGACTTAACGCGCTGTAGGAAAATCATTGCAAACATTAATAAACATCTTACTCATTGACACTAAAAACAATTCATCTATAAATGAAAAAATTACTCATCGCTCTATGTCTGTTTACAACTGCTGTGCAGGCGCAGGAAAAATGCCTAAGTGAAATTCTGTTTCAGGAGGCTGCAAAAAAAGATCCGTCATTACTTGATGCAAGACAACGTCTGGAAGAATTTACACAATCCTGGATTGAGCAAAATGATGGTGCTTCACTAAATCGTACCAGCTCTTCTTCTACTGCAACCTATGTTATTCCTGTTGTATTTCACATCATCCATAAAGGTGGTGGTGAAAATATTTCTGATGCACAGATTCAAAGTCAGATGGTGGTATTAAACAATGATTACCGTCGTTTAAATGCTGACACTGTGAATACACCTGCAGCCTTTGCCGGCATAGCTGCTGATTGTGATATTGAATTTCGTATGGCACAATTAGATCCTAATGGTAATTGCACAACAGGAATCAACAGAATCTTTTCTCCATTAACTACTAATGCCCGTAATAATGTGAAGGCCCTTATTCAATGGCCGGCAAATAAATATTTAAATATCTGGATCGTTGCCAGCATTGAAAATACCAGTCAGATTGTTGGCGGTATTGTTGCCGGATTTGCACAATTTCCGGGAACAGGATCTTTATCTACTGATGGAATTGTTGCACGTCATGATTACACCGGAACCATTGGTACTGCAGCAACCACAGGTGGCTTCGGTAGAACTATCACCCATGAAGCCGGTCATTGGCTGAACCTTCGTCACATTTGGGGTGATGAGCCAAATTGTACACAAGATGATGGAGTTGGTGACACTCCGCTCCAGGCCACTTATACATTCAGTACCTGTCCTACTTTCCCGTTTTTTGATTCCTGCACTCCCGCAGCTAACGGAATTAACTTTCAGAATTACATGGATTATACAGATGCTGCATGTTACAACATGTTTACACAGGGGCAAGCTAGCCGAATGCAAGCTGCATTAAATGCCTCGGCTAGTGGAAGAAACAATATATGGACCGGAGCTAACCTAATTGCTACAGGCACTGATGGAAGCCCTTCCGTATTATGTTCTCCAATCGCTGATTTTCTGCCGATACAAAAATTTGTTTGCGAAGGCGATCCAATTTCATTTAAAGATATTTCATGGGGCGGAGCTACTGCATCACGTCAGTGGACCTTTAACGGAGCAACACCGGGCACTGATACTTCTGCAACTCCTTCTGTAGTTTATGCAACAGCAGGTAGTTATCCGGTAAGCCTTACTGTTAATAATGCAGCAGGTTCAAATACCAAAACAGAACCGGATCATGTGGTAGTAAGCCCGATCGCAACTACAAACACCGTAAATTTTACAGAAGGTTTTGAAACAGGAACATGGCCATTTAATGAGTGGTATATTTCCAATTATAATGGTGGAGCATACTGGGATCAGACAACGTCGGCATCGGCAAGTGGTATTGCTTCTTTATTCGTTGATAATTTTAGTGATGGTAATAAAGGACAGGAAGAATTTATTACGCCTGCTTTCAATCTTAGTGGTGTTACCGGAACAAGTCTTACCTTCAAGCTGGCATTTGCCTATAAGCTCAGTACAAATGTTAATGATGATCAACTTGTGGTTTACTCCTCTACCAACTGCGGACAAACATGGACACTGCGCCGCACTATAGGTGGACTACCATTAGCCACTACTACCTCTTTCTTTAACAGCCCTTTCATTCCTTCACCATCACAGTGGAGAACAGAAACGGTAAATCTGAGTTCTTCTACCGTTTCCAACAAGCCTAATGTTCGTTTTAAGTTTGTATACACATTCAATTACGGAAACAATATATATGTTGATGATATCAATCTTACCGGTACTGTTGACATTCAGGAAGCAACTGCACAAAGTGCAAACATTCAGGTTTACCCGAACCCTTCCAATGAAAACACTTATGTTTCTTTTAATACAGTATCAGAAGGAAAAGTAGTGATAGAAGTGCTTGATGTTACAGGCAGAGTGATACAAACTATTTCAGATGAACTTACCAGTGGCGATCATCATATTGCTTTATCCAATCAACTGGCTTCAGGCACTTACTTTGTAAGATTACTATTGGAGAATACAGCGATTACGCGTAAAGTGGTGATGAATTAATTCCGGTTAACCGGTAGTAAAAAAATACATATGAAATTTATTTACGCAATATGTGCGGTAGTATTAAGCACATTAATTTCTATTCCTGTTTATTCACAGAATCCGGAATACCGCACTTGCGACACTGATAACATGTGGTTGAAGGCACTTGCAAAAGATCCTTCACTTGCAAAAAAGGCGCAAGAGTCTCTGGATTTTTTTCGAAAGTATGCCGGTCCGGAACAACAGGTAAAGACTGCTTCCGGTGCAATAGTATATGTGATACCAACTGTATTCCATGTGATCCATAATTATGGTATTGAGAATATCAATAAAGCTCAGATACTGGATGCCATGGATATATTGAATAAATCATTTCAAAAACTGAATGATGATACATCACTGGTAATTCCGTTATTTCAACCCATTTTTGCTGATTGTCAGATTGAATTCCGTTTGGCAACCATTGATCCGATGGGTAACTGCACTGATGGAATTAACCGTGTGCAATCTACATTAACGTATTCTGCTGATGATAATGTTAAATCATTAATTGACTGGCCGAGTAATCAGTATTTGAATATTTGGGTAGTTTCTAATATTTCAAGTGGTGCTGCAGGTTATTCTTATTATCCTGGAATCTTTGCCGGTGATGACGGAATTGTTATTCTACAGAATTATGTTGGAGGAATAGGTACTTCAAATGGCAGTAACTACACAGAGCGTTCGTTAGCGCATGAAGTAGGTCATTGGTTAAACTTACCACATACATGGGGTTCTACTAACTCACCGGGTGATCCTGCGAATTGTAATACTGATGATGGTGTGTTTGATACACCTAATACTATCGGCACTGCGAACTTTTCCTGTAATGTAAATCAAAGTACTTGCGGAGCCATTGATAATGTACAGAATTATATGGATTATGCCGGATGTCATTTAATGTTTACAAACGGACAAAAGGCAAGAATGCATGCAGCATTAAATTCATCAATCGGTGATCGTGATAATCTGAATACGCCCTCCAATCTTCTGGCAACAGGAACACAGGATGGCGCAGCAGCTACAACATGTAACCCCATTGCTGATTTTACTGACCGAAAACTTACCATTTGCTCCGGTACAACAATTCATTTTAAGGATGCTTCTTGGGGTGGAGATGTTACTAACTGGCAATGGACATTTAACGGTGGCACACCTGCAAATTCAAATATTCAAAATCCTGTTATACAGTATAATGTTCCCGGAATTTATGATGTGACATTAATTGTGGGTAATTCTAGTGGTAACGATCAGCTAACGCGTACAGCATTTGTGGAAGTTCTTGCTGATACAGGCACTTCCCAAATACCTGTTGCAGAAAGTTTTGAAACTTTAAATTTACCTGCATCGGAATGGACTGTTGAAAATCCGGATAATAACAATGCTTGGGATATCACCTCATCTGCTGCATCGCTCGGTACAAAATCTTTAAAGTTGACTAATTTTTCCGGCAATGTTTCCGGCAGCACGGATGCTATCATTTCACCTGTACTCAACTTCAGTAATGCGGCAAGCGTAATGATGACATTTGATGTTGCATTTGCCAGAAAAAACAGTGCTGATGCCTCTAATTTAAAAGTAGCTGCCACTAATAATTGCGGACAGCAATGGATCATCCGCTATAATAAAAGTGGTGCTGCACTGGAAACTGCACCGTTCGCAACCTCCTCTTTTACACCAACAGCATTACAATGGAGAACAGAAACCGTAAATCTTAAATCTTCCTCCATAAGCACTAAACCGGCAGTCCGGCTTAAGTTTGAATTCACTAACAGCCAGGGCAACAATATATATATTGACAACATCAATATTACCGGTAATTTAACTGCTGTAGGTGAATTAAGCAGTCTTACTGATTTTGCTGTTTATCCAAATCCAACAGAGGGTGATATTCATGTTTCATTTGGTTTAGAAAACAAATTACCGGTTAGTATATCTATACTTGACATTACAGGAAGAATTGTGATGATCAGGAAAGACAATTACAATAGCGGAAATCATGATGTAATTTTTACAGATAAACCGGTTCCGGGAATATATATGATTTCACTTACAGCCGGTAATGATATTATTACCCAAAAACTTATTATCAGATAACATGAAGGAGAAAGAAGGAAATTTTACCATTAAGGATACTTATATTGTTTACTCAACTCCTGATAAAGTATTTGAGGCCTTGGTTGATCCGGGAATTATTGGCTCCTGGGGAGGTGGTCTTGCTGTGGTGGAAAGTAAAGCGGGAGGTAAATTCGAATATTTTGATGGCTGGGTAAGTGGTGAAGTTTTAATATATAAACCGGGTAAGGAACTTAGCTTTACCTGGAAACCATCAGAATGGAGTAAAGGTACACCGGCATCTGTTGTTGCTTATAAATTTAAAGAACATAAAGCAGGTACAGAGATAGTAATTACGCATTCGCATCTACCGACACAGGAAGAAGCAGATAAACATAAAGAAGGCTGGATTGATTTTGTATTTGATCCGTTAAACGACTATTTTACCCGTTAGAAAAAGTGCTGCTTACTTATTTTTAAGTGGCATTGCCCATTCATAAACAGGCGTTCCTTTTTTAATAGTGCATAAATTCATTTCCGGATCCACTATTGGTTGGGGCGGACGTCCGTTATAAGTAACAATACAACTGAC
>JANOBN010000592.1:0-3276 GCA_031411675.1 Bacteroidota bacterium
ATCCAAATCCTGCTAAGGATGAAATTGCAGTTCGCCTGAATTTATTATCTGAAGGCAAATTAAAACTTTATAATGCTTTAGGCGCTTTGGTTTGGGAAGAAAATGTTTCAGCTAACCAAAATGAAATACTTGTTTCATTAAAGGAGTTTGCAGAAGGTGCATATACTTTGACACTAACAAGTGCTGAAACCAGCGCATCACAAAGACTGGTTATTGAGAAATAAATAAATTTATATATATAACAAAAAAGGCTATCGGTAAACGATAGCCTTTTTTGTTTAAGAGTGTTCTATGAAATCAATTATAGCATCAGGCTTTAAAAGAGATTTCCTTAAACGAAGCATTTGCACGGAATTTTATCACACCTAATAAAGTATTCTTTCTGGTGATTTTATAAGTTCTGCCATCTACTTCATATTCATGTACACCATCAGGCAATCCATGAATCACCATTTTATAGTGACGATAAGTAGGCTCAAAACTTCCGGATACTGTCTGGAATATTTTTAGAACGCCTCTTCTGTGTGTAATAACAAACTTCTTGATGTTAAACTGGCCGTTTCTGTAGCCATAATAATCACCGGCATCTTCATATATATAACTTACCTGTACTGATTTGGTGTAATAAACATGCAGAATAAGTTCTTCCACAATTTTTTCACCAACATACTGCATCTTAGGATAGTGTGGAATAACACTTCCTTCTTTTATATATAACGGCATTCTGTCAATCGGGGCTTCTGCTTCTATTTCACGTCCTCCGTTTTCATGTTCATCATTCCAGAAGTTATACCATTTTCCTTTTGGTAAATAAACCAAACGACTTACTGCACCCGGTAAATGCACCGGGCAAACCAGAATTTTATCACCAAACATATACTGATCAGTCCGATAAAGTGATTCTGTATCTTTTTGATCGGTCATTACCAGAGGGCGAACTACCGGTATTCCATATTGCGAAAGCTGCCAGAAAGAAGTATATATATAAGGCAATAGCTGATAACGAAGCAGAATAAATTTCTTGGCTATAAACTCATATTTTGCTCCATAACTCCACGGCTCCTGTGGCTCTGCACCCGGATCATTACCTGCAGAGTGCGTACGCAGGAATGGATGAAATGCTGCCATCTGTAACCAGCGCGTGTATAGTTCACCATCAGGATTACCAATAAACCCACCCACATCACTTCCTGCAAATGCAATTCCTGACATGCCAAGTCGCTGTATCTGCATATTTGCTAACCACATATGTTCCCAGGTGGCAATATTATCACCTGTCCAAACAGATGAATAACGTTGTGTACCGGAATAACAACTTCTGGTAATTACAAAGGGACGATTAGGATATAAAAATTTCTTTACTCCATCAAATGTAGCACGCGTCATTTGCATGCCGTACACATTATGCGCTTTACGGTGACTGCAAGGTTCTCCATCATAATTATGACGAATATCTTCGGGGAATGTGCCTATCTCAAAAACAGCAGGTTCATTCATATCATTCCAAACACCACGAACGCCCTGACGAATCAATTCTTCAAATAAACCACTCCACCATCTTCTTACATCAGGATTTGTGTAATCGGGGAAGTTGCATGCGCCCGGCCATACATCACCTTCCATATATTCACCATCTGCACGTTTGCAGAAATAATCGTTTTTCACCCCTTCCTGATACACCCAATAATCAGGATCTACTTTAATTCCCGGATCAATAATCACCACTGTTTTAAAACCTTTCTCAGCAAGATCACCTAACAACTTTGTTGGCTTTGGAAATCCTTTTTTATTCCAGGTAAAGCAACGGAAGCCTTCCATGTAATCAATATCGAGATAAATAACATCGCAGGGAATTCCTCTCTCACGGAATTCGGAAGCAATATCTCTCACCTGTTTTTCGGGGAAGTAACTCCACTTACACTGATGATAGCCAAGTGCCCACATTGGTGGCATTTCCGGCGTCCCGGTAAGCCAGGCATATTGTTCTCCAACACTCATCAACTCCGGACCATAAATGAAATAGTAATTCATTTCACCGCCGCGTGCCCAGAAGCTGCAGGCATCAAACTGCTCCTTTCCAAAATCAAAAATGGTACGGAACGTATTATCGAAAAAGATACCATAACCGATGTCGTGATGTAATCCCATGTAAAAAGGGATATTTTTATAAATAGGATCCTGATCTTTCTTAAAGCCATAAGTATCAGCACCGTAATTCTCGAATCGCTTTCCTCTCAGGTTCAATTCTGTAGGCTTATCACCCATACCGAAGAAACACTCTCCGTCTTGAATCTTTTTACTGCAATAGTTGATTTTACCGCCTTTTTTAATGTAATGCTGCCAGTGGAAACCGGTTTCATCTTCATTAATAATGGTATATTGACGGTCAAGAATTGAGATTTTCAGGTCTTTTTTCTGAATCTGAACCACCAGAAACTCCGTCATAATATCAAACTTGAGGCGGTCTTCGTAAACAGAAAGATTCACCGCTTTTGGCTGCATATTTTCTACAATAGCATAGGAGAAATCTTTTTGAAACTTGCCATTTGGAGCATACCGGAAACGTATGATCTTATCGGAGAAAAGCTTGACTTCCAGACGTGTGGAAGCAGTGTTAAAATAAAATGTGTGACTATCATGCTGCTTCCATTGAAGCACTTCGGTAGGGTAATATTTTTCTGAATATTTATCTTTCTTAATTTCCATAGATGGGGGCTGAAACACGAAGCATCAAAGGTGCAAAAATGCATTTTGCAAAACCTTAATTTTCACTGTTTATTATACACTTGTAAATGTTAATTGAGCTTTTAACGGGACTAGTGTACGATGGTTGCAATTTATCTGTTAGTTACAGTAGTAATTCTGTTATTTTTGCCCCATGTCGGAAACTCGTGAAATGAATGCTACTACACAGGGATTAAGCAAAGAAACATTATTAAAGGCTTACAGGCTCATGTGTACTGCCAAGGAAATGACGGTGCTTTATGAGGAGAAATCTTCTATTACTGCCAAATATGTACATGCCACTTCCCGCGGACATGAAGCCATTCAATTGGCTGTATCCTTACAACTTAAGCCTCAGGATTATCTCAGTGCCTATTACCGCGACGACTCTATGTTGCTTGGAATTGGCATGCAACCCTATGAATTGATGTTGCAGTTGATGGCTAAACGTGATGATCCATTTAGTGGCGGACGCACTTACTACTGTCATCCAAGTCTGCGTCGTGATGATATGCCTAAAATACCACATCAAAGCTCGGCTACCGGTATGCA
>JANOBN010000593.1:0-3116 GCA_031411675.1 Bacteroidota bacterium
ACGCCATCAATTTCAAACATTATTCTTCCTGGTTTAACCGGAGCAACCCAATATTCAGGAGCACCTTTACCTTTACCCATACGAACCTCTGCAGGCTTACGGGTAATTGGCTTGTCAGGAAATATACGACACCATATCTGCCCCTCACGCTTCATGAAACGTGTAACCGCTACCCTGGCTGCTTCAATCTGGCGGGATGTTATCCAGCAAGTTTCTAATGACTTAATTGCAAATGACCCAAAAGCTATGCTTGTTCCACGGGTTGCTGCTCCGCTTGGAATCATTTTATGCTGTTTCCTGAATTTCGTCTTCTTCGGCTGTAACATGACTAAACTATATCAGTTGTTAATTAATTATTATTTGATTTCGGACGATCTCCGCTTCCACTTCTTCCACCACCACCGCCTCTGCGATCACCTCCGCCTCCGCCACCTCTGCGATCACCTCTTGGACGATCATTTCCACGATCACTTCTTTCAGGTCTGTCTCCTCCTTTTACACTCTTCACTGAACCTGCTATTCCAAAGTTTGGAGAAAGATCACGTTTCCCATATACCTCACCTCTGCATATCCATACCTTTACTCCGATAAGTCCGTATGTAGTTAACGCTTCTCCAAGTGCATAATCTATATCTGCACGGAAAGTATGTAAAGGAACACGTCCTTCTTTATATTGTTCTGAACGCGCCATCTCTGCACCGCCCAAACGACCTGAAACCATAATCTTGATTCCTTCAGCACCCATACGCATAGTAGATGCAACAGATGTTTTCATTGCTCTACGGAAAGAGATACGTGCTTCTAATTGACGAGCAATGCCATCAGCAACTAATTGTGCATCCAGCTCAGGGCGTTTTATTTCAAATATATTTATCTGAACATCTTTGCGGGTAAGCTTCTTGATTTCTTCTTTCAGCTTATCTACTTCTTGTCCGCCTTTTCCGATAACAATACCCGGACGAGCCGTGTGAATTGTTACAGTAATCAGCTTTAAGGTACGCTCAATAACAATCTTCGATACACCACCTTTCACAAGACGAGCCATCAGATATTTTCTGATTTTTTCATCTTCCACCAATTTATCAGCGTAGTTATCTCCACCATACCAGTTAGAGTCCCATCCTCTGATGATACCTAAGCGATTGCCTATTGGATGTGCTTTTTGTCCCATTCTAAAATTATGAATTATTTTCTGTTGATGTAACTTCTGTTGACACGGCAGCATCCACTTTGGAACCTATTACCAGTGTTATATGATTTGATCTTTTGCGAATACGATGACCACGACCCTGCGGTGCAGGACGCAAACGCTTTAACTGACGTCCGCTATCCACAAATACTTCCTTCACAATCAGCTCCTGATCTTCGATACGTTGACCTTCATTTTTTGCCTGCCAGTTATTTAATGCTGACATTAACAATTTTTCCAAACGACCTGCTGCTTCTTTAGTGCTGAAACGAAGTAGATTTAAAGCCAGGTCGGCTCTCTTTCCACGAATCATATCAGCTACCAGTCTCATCTTACGAGGAGAAGTAGGACATTCATTTAATTTGGCGAAGGAAATGGCTTTTAAATCTGCCTTACGCTCCTCTGCTGCTAATCTTTTACGTGCTCCCATAATTCCTGCTGACTTTATTTACTTTTATTACCGGAATGACCTCTGAATGTACGTGTCGGGGCAAACTCCCCTAACTTATGTCCAACCATGTTTTCAGAAACATAAACCGGGATGAATTTATTTCCATTGTGAACCGCAAATGTCTGTCCCACAAACTCCGGGGATATCATGCTTCTGCGTGACCATGTTTTAATTACCGATTTCTTCTTGTTCTCAATCATTGCCGTCACTTTTTTATCAAGTGACTGATCGATATAAGGACCTTTTTTTAGTGAACGACTCATTGGTAATGTATTTCGGTTTTATTCAGTTTTTAACCTGATTATTTCTTACGTTTTTCAATTATGTATTTATTCGTTGGATTGTTTTTCTTGCGGGTCTTATAACCTTTAGAAATTAATCCCTTACGTGAACGAGGATGACCTCCTGATGCACGACCTTCACCTCCACCCATTGGATGATCAACCGGGTTCATTGCAACACCTCTTACTCTTGGACGACGACCTAACCAACGGTTACGACCAGCCTTACCTGCACTTGATTTATTATGATCAGTATTTGATACCGTTCCAACGGATGCCATACAGGCAACAAGAATGGCGCGGGTCTCACCTGACGGCATTTTTATTGTAGCGTACTTACCATCACGGGCAGCTAACTGAGCATAAGCACCTGCACTGCGTGCAATCTTAGCTCCCTGACCAGGACGCATTTCGATGTTATGGATAAGTGTTCCTAAAGGAATATCTTTTAATTGAAGAGTATTTCCGATTTCCGGCGCAGCTGTTTCTCCTGATAATACAGATTGACCAACCTTTAAACCATTTGGTGCAATAATGTATCTCTTCTCTCCGTCCTTGTAAGTAACAAGAGCAATGAAGCAAGTACGATTCGGATCGTATTCGATAGTATTTACAATACCCGGAATACCAATCTTATCACGTTTGAAATCTATAATACGATACAATCTGCGATGACCACCTCCGATATATCGCATGGTCATTTTACCTGTATTGTTACGCCCGCCGGAACGCTTTAATGCAACCAGTAATGATTTCTCCGGTGTGTTGCCGGTAGTAATATCAGCGTAATCGCTAATTACTGCGTGACGCTGACCGGGTGTTAATGGACGAAGTTTACGTAATGCCATTTTTCTAACTCTCCTCTTTTTTAAATGTTGCTAAAGAAATCAATTGATTCACCTTTTTTCAATGTGACAATAGCCTTTTTTGTTTTAGGCCTTGAACCACTTACGACGCCTCCTTTGGTAGAACGGGACTTTGCTTTTCCGCGGTTTACCATAGTATTTACAGCTTCCACAGTAACACCATACATCTTCTCAACAGCTTTCTTGATATCAATTTTATTTGCACGCTTGTCAACCATGAAACCATAACGGGGCTGTTTCTCCGTAATGAGATTCATTTTTTCGGTAACAACCGGTTTTTTGAGGATTTCCATTTTTTTCTTTTTCGATTGGTTTATCGTGCCAATGAC
>JANOBN010000594.1:0-1628 GCA_031411675.1 Bacteroidota bacterium
TAAAATAAGGAACATTTAAATAGGCAATATCTTTTCCTTCGTTATCGGTTACTGGCACATAATAGCTGATAAATTTTAAATTGCCGATTTGTTCGTTCTGATAATATTGAATTTCATTTCCTCTATTTAAATGGTAATAGGCCAACGGGTCAATTTTTGTACTTAGAATTCCTTTCAGATAAGGCTGTGGTAAAGAGGAAGCTTTTAAATCTCCCTCAGTAGTATATAGGTTTATTTCATGTCCTTGCTCTTCGGAGAGTTTATTTACTATTTTCTGTAGGGTGGCACTTTCTAATTCTATCAAGTTTTCGAAATTGGTACTATCCAACAATTTTTTAGAAATAGAGGCACTAATATTCTTTCTCATTACCCCAATTGTTCTATTGAGCATTTCTTTGTTATTTGTTTCTGCCCTACTAATAAAAAACAGTATGGTGGTTATACCTATAATAACAAAAGAAATGACGCTAAAAATTATAATAGTACCATACACTTGTTGACGAATACTTAATTGTACTACTTTTTTAAGACGACTCAGCCTGAATCTTGTCTTGAGTAAAATTGTAATAAAGGACGATATGGTGTTTAGCAAAATAAAAGCACAAAAGAGGTAAGAAAACAATGTAATAATTTCTAGCAATAGGTTATTCTTTTTTACAAGAACAACATACTTATTTGCACCTGCATTATACCATAAATGATTGTACTTATTTACATTTTCTATGTAAAATGAATTTGTCGCAAATGGTTTCTTCGTGTAGAATGTAGAAAAGGGATAATCAATATAACTAGAAGTGATTCTCCCGTTTTTATAAATAGCATAGGCATAATTGGAAGAATTTTCAATAGACTTGGAAAGCCCCCTATTAAATGGTTCGGGAGATAATTTGTTGGAAGCTAATTTGCGTGAATTAATTACTATAAAAATGTACCCCAAAATTGCATTGGTATCATTCTTTACAATTTTGCGAGCAATGTAATTATAATTATCGTAACCGATATCGTATAGATACATGCCAGGAACAGCAGTTGGTTTTGCCTGTGTATTGTAAATGCTATTTAATGCATTATAGGAAATAGAATCCTCATTATTTAGCGGATGCTCATTTGAATCATACACAAATAATTTAGCATCATAGTTGTTCTTAAAACTACTAAAATTGTTATTAATGATGCTATCTCTTAGAAGAAGAGCAGTGTTGAAATTTTTAAATGAATTAAATTTTGGCCCAATAATTTCTTGTCTAAAATTTGTGAGCACACTATTAAGAATAACATCGTTTATTGGATCTGTTTTTGCAGCCAATACTTCTGCATAATGCTTTCTGCTGTTTAACTCTTTATTTTCATTCTCTACAATAATAATCATGGTAATGGATGCAGAAAAAAAAGAGAGCCAAAAAACTGTATTGGAAACAATGGGCCGTTTAGGAAGTATACCTAAAACATCTAACCTAATTAAATACAAGAAAATTACCAACCATAATAGAGAATATAACTCAAAAGTTCCCGATAAATTACCTATCCTAAAACTGAGAAATGACAATCCGAATATAGAAATAAAGAGGTAAAGTGGAATTAAAAATTCTGGAAATACTTCATTTAAATAGAAAACAACTATGCTACAG
>JANOBN010000595.1:0-5983 GCA_031411675.1 Bacteroidota bacterium
AAAAGTTATTTCATCACCAATAGCGGTACTTCGTTTTGATATAAATGGTTTCTTTAGAAATGCATTTGCATCCGTAAATAAAGCCACATAAACATCGCCCTTATTTTTATTTATATTGGTTATTTTAATTTTTAAAAAAGAGGAAGAAGTATAGGATGGTATAGCAGCTAACAGGAGCAATAAAATAAAGAAGAGCTGCTTTTTCATAGGGCAAATGTATATAAAAGAATGGGCCAGGCGGTTATGCAGAGAAAAAACAGTTGTTCTAAGCGGCTCATTATCAGTTAATATTGTTAATATCGTTGTATTCTTTTCCATTGTAGTACACATTTTAATATGTTACCTTTGGCTTTCACCTCTAAGGTGTTTTTTAAGTGGTCATAGGTTATAATTATTAATTCATGCTCCTGAAGCAAAGGCTGTATATACGGCTTTTTATGTCATTTATGTTATTGGCTCTGTTTACTACAGGACTGAATGCTGCTATTGACCCTGTGCGGGTGATGAATTACAATTTATTAAATTATCCTTCCTCCAATGTTACTTATGATACTACCCTCCGGCATCCTGCATTCCGTACAATTATGGCTGCTGTTTTGCCTGATATCCTGGTAACTCAGGAAATGACTTCTCAAACCGGTGTAAATATTTTTTTGAGCAAGGTCCTGAATACTGCTTCCAGTGGTTATGCTGCCGGCACATTTATTTTAGGTCCGAATACTAGCAATGCCATTTTTTATAAGTTGTCGAAGTTTGAATTTATCAGTAATAAAGTAATTGTAACTGAATTACGAAACATTAATGAATTTAAATTGCGTCATCTTCTTTCCGGTGATACCATTCGCATTTATGCTGTTCATTTAAAAGCAAGCGACACAGCTCCCGACGAAGCACAACGAGGAAGGGAAGTGGATAGCTTACGTAAAGTAACTAATTTATTACCCAACGGCTCCAACTTCATTGTATGCGGCGATTTTAATATATATAATTCTGGTGAGATAGCTTATACAAAACTGAAACAGGTGTTCTCCGGTGTTCAGGGTCATGTGTTTGATCAGTTAAATATGACAGGCACCTGGAAGACCGGCACTTATGCACAATGGCATACACAATCGCCGCGAATCAGATCATTTGATGGCGGTATTACAGGTGGAATGGACGATCGTTTCGATATGATTCTTTACTCCGCCGGACTGGCAACAGCAGGAGGAGTAGATTATGCTGCCGGTTCATTGGTTACTTACGGTAATGATGGTTTGCATTTTAATGATTCCATTAACAGGCCACCCAATAATGCTGTCGGACAAACTATAGCAAATGCATTGCATAATGCATCTGATCATATTCCTGTTTATGTAACGCTTAATTTTAATTACACTTCTCTTGTGGCTAACGATTTGGGTGTACAAACTGTTGTTTCACCCGGCACTTTGTTATGTCCGTCACCGGCAGAAACGCTGATGGTTACCATTAAAAATTACAGCAGTACCACAATTAATTTTTCTACATCAAATCTTCCTGTTCAGGTAAGAGTAACCAGTCCAACATTAGCAGTTACAACCTATAGTACAATAGTTAATACAGGAACATTGGCTGGTGGTGCAACATTAAGTGTAATCGTTAGTAACTCACTGAATCTTTCACAAAGCGGTACTTATGTTTTTAAAAGCTATACACAATCCACTAATGATGCCAATCATCTGAACGATACCACCAACATTAATATTATTGTGCATCAGGTAAATCCTGTAACCACTGCACCTTCCGGCAATGTTGCAATTTGTACAGGAAACACAGTATTAATAAATGCAACACACGGCGTGTTATACAATTGGTCGAGTGGAAGTACTGATAGTGCAATTTCTGTTTCATCAAGTGGATCTTATTTAGTTACAGTTACTGATTCCAATGGTTGTGTGGCCACTTCATCACCGGTTGTGGTAACAGTTACATCCGGCTTCCCGCCCAATGGCAATGTGTTTGTAGAAACATTTGGATCGCCGGCCGGCACTGTAAGTATAGCATCATATGAAAGCAGTAATGGTTTCGATAATGATGCTTTCACCATGTCAGGAACGGGCGATATTAGAAACACGTCTGTTTCATCCGGATATTTAAGTGCATCAGGTGGTGGTAATGTTTTTCTTACTTCAGCATCAGCAAGAAATTTTCTCATCGATGGCATTAATACATTGTACTTTCAAAACCTGCAACTTTCATTTGGAGTAATGAAAAGCACAACTGCTTCCAACGGAAGTGATTTAGTGGTTAGAGTGAGTGTTGATAGTGTAAACTATACCAATCTATCGTTCACCTTACTTCCAACAGGATCAGGAACAGCAATCTGGCATTACAGAACTGCAACAGGAGCAATACCTTCCTCAACAAAAATATTTATCCAGTTTATTAATAATAGTGCAACCGCTCAGTATCGAATTGATGATATAAAATTGGCTTATTCAAATATACCAACACAAATCAACAGCTTTACTCCTGATTCTGCTGTCGTGGGCTCTTCGGTAGTTATTAAGGGCACAGGATTAACCCTTACCAACGCTGTTTCATTTAATGGAACTGCAGCATCATTTTCTGTTTCCGGAGATACGCTGATAAATACTATTGTTCCTGCGGGAAGTACTACCGGCCCGATTTCAATAACTACTTCAGTTTGTAATGCCGCAACCTCAGCAGGTAATTTTGTTGTTAAACCTGTCACCGGTGTAACGATAAACTTTCATTTATATATAGAGGGATTTTATCAAAGCGGAGGCATGTTATTTACCGACACTGTTGATGTGGAATTGCGTGACACTATTGCACCTTATGCTTTGTTTACCCATGAAAACGGCCTGATATCCACATCAGGACATATAACTTTGTTTTATCCTGCCGCTATTATTGGCAATAGTTACTTTCTGGTTTTTCGTCACCGGAATTCTTTGGCAACCTGGAGCAAGTATCCGGTTTTTATGGGATCTCCTATACTTAATTTTGATCTTACCAGCCCTTAGGAGGGAGTATCGAGTATCAAGTATCGAGTAAAAAAATAAACAATAACCAACATTTCTCGTTCAGGCGTCTTCGCCTGAATGTAATCATCATGTCTCTCTGCTTCCACGCCGCTCCGAGTATGTGACTAAGTGACTATGTTGCCACCTATTAATAACTAATAACTCGCGAAGCGATAACCAATAACCATTAACTATTAACCAATAACCAATAACCATTAACCAATATCCGCTGTTCATAACCTTCCTTAATTTCCGCTCTACAATTCACTCCTAAAATTTACATTTGGCAAAATCGTTGTTTTATATGAGTAAGAGAGTTATCCGTAGTGTAGCCGTTCTGGGTTCCGGAATAATGGGGTCAAGGATTGCCTGTCATTTTGCCAATACCGGATTGAAAGTGTTGTTGTTAGATATTGTGCCGAAAGAGCTTTCTGACGAGGAAAAGAAGAAGGGTCTGAAAATAGAATCGAAGGTATTTCGTAACAGAATTGTAAACGAGGCGCTTCAGACGGCGGTAAAATCCAACCCGTCACCATTATATGTGAAGTCATCGGCAGATCTTATTACTACAGGAAATTTTGAGGATAATATGAAAGATATTGCTTCATGCGATTGGGTGCTGGAAGCAGTGGTGGAGAATATCGATATTAAGAAACTGGTGTTTGAGCAAGTTGAAAAATACCGAAAGCCGGGCACCTTAATTACATCCAATACTTCAGGAATACCAATTGCTTCAATGCTTGAGGGCAGGAGTGAGGATTTTGCTCAGCATTTCTGTGGAACTCATTTTTTCAACCCACCGCGTTATCTGGCATTACTGGAAATTATTCCTACTCCAAAAACGTTACCGGAAGTAATTGAGTTCTTCACATTTTATGGTGACCGCTATCTCGGAAAAACAACAGTTCCCTGCAATGATACTCCGGCATTTATTGCCAACAGAATCGGAGTCTTCGGTATTCAGTCTATGTTTCATCTGGTAGAAATGATGGGATTAAGTGTGGAGGCCGTCGATAAACTTACCGGTCCTGTTATCGGTCGTCCAAAGTCGGCAACATTCAGAACCTGTGATGTAGTAGGTCTGGATACACTGGTTCATGTTGCCAATGGATTATATATAAATTGTGTTAACGACAGTAAGCGTGATCTTTTTAAGTTACCGGATTACGTTCAGCAAATGGTAGCAAACAAATGGCTGGGTGATAAAACAAAACAAGGGTTTTATAAAAAGATAAAAGTGAAAGGTGCAGATGGTTCTTCGAAATCTGAAATTCACGCACTGAATCTGAAAACTCTGGAATATGAGCCTTCATCAAAAGTAAAATTTGCAACATTAGAATTAACAAAAACACTTGATTCTTTAGAAGAACGGTTACCTGTTTTAATTAGTGGAAAAGATGTTGCAGGTGAATTTTACAGGGCTTCTTTCTTTGGATTGTTTCAATATGTTTCTGAACGTATTCCGGAAATCACTCCGCAACTAAACAGAATTGATGATGCTATGCAAGCCGGTTTTGGTTGGGAGCTGGGACCTTTTGAAATGTGGGATATTTTAGGTGTTGAAAAAACAATTGCATCAATGGAAGCATTGAATTTACCTCCTGCCGATTGGGTGAAAAAAATGGTTGCTTCCGGCAATTCATCTTTTTATAAAACAGTAGATGGTAAAAAGAATTTTTATGATGCAGGCACAGGAACTTATAAGAAATTAAAGGATGATGCAGGCTTTATCATATTAAAGAACGAAAGGGCAGCAAAAACTGTTTGGAAAAATAATGGTTGCAATGTTATTGATATTGGTGATGATGTTATATGTGTAGAATTTCAAACCAAGATGAATACCATTGGCGGAGAAATTGTTCAGGGTGTACATAAAGCTATTGAACTGGCGGAAAAAGATTTTAAAGGTGTGGTGATTGGAAATGAAGGTGCTAATTTCTCTGCAGGTGCAAATCTTGCAATGGTGTTAATGATGGCAGTGGAGCAGGATTATGATGAAATTGATATGGCCATCAGAGCTTTTCAGCAAATGAACATGAGAGTTCGTTATTCCTATGTTCCTGTTGTTGTGGCACCTCACGGATTGTCATTAGGCGGGGGCTGTGAAATGAGCATGCATGCCGACCATGTGCAGGCCGCGGCGGAGACTTATACCGGGTTGGTGGAGTTTGGAGTAGGCTTGATTCCGGGTGGCGGAGGTACAAAAGAGTTTGTTTTACGTATTTCTGATGAAATTAAAGAGGGTGATATCGAGCTAAATAACTTTCGGGAGCGTTTTCTTACAATTGCCACTGCCAGGGTGAGTACCTCCGGTGAAGAGGCATTTGGTTTGGGAATTCTTAAAAAGGGAAGAGATAAAATAACCCTTAACCGCCGGCGCTTGATTGCTGATGCTAAAGCAGCAGTTTTAGAAATTGCTGATGCAGGGTATTCAATGCCGGTTCCTAGAAAAGATATTAAGGTGTTGGGCCGCAGTGCTTTAGGAGTTGTTTATGCAGGAGCAAACACTATGTATTCCGGACATTATATGACAAAATACGATAAATTCATCTCCGAAAAATTAGGATATGTGATGTGTGGAGGCGATTTATCGGCCACTACTAAAGTGTCGGAACAATATTTGCTGGACCTGGAAAGGGAAGTTTTTCTCAGCTTATGCGGAGAAAAAAAGACTCTTGAAAGAATTCAGTCTATTTTGACTTCCGGAAAGCCCCTTAGAAATTAAATTACTTTCATTAAATTAGCCCGTCCAAAAACCGCTGGAATGAAACTGTTAAAGATATTACTTGTATTTTGCTTGATGTTGCCTTATGCAGCTCATTGTCAGGAAGAAATAAAGCCTGAGTATGCTCCCGGCAGAGAGAGACACCGCAATAAAATTGATGAGCTGGGCCAGAAACAAGGAACCTGGAAAACATTTAATTCCCTCGGGCAACTTATCAGTGAGGTGGAATATGTGAATGATGTCAAAC
>JANOBN010000596.1:0-3588 GCA_031411675.1 Bacteroidota bacterium
TTGAATCAATACTTCTTTTTTACAAGGTTAAGTGTTTTATATCTTAATATTTTCCTCCTTAATGATAAAATACTTTTCTAATGATTAACAGCTAATTTTTTTGTGGATGATTTTTCTCCATTAAAGTTTGATAATTGAACAAAATAAATTCCATTCTCCCAGCTTGCGGTTGGTATACTTCGGCTTGGCTCCGTGTTACTGATAGTATTTTGATAAATCATTTTCCCGATAGCATCAAAAACTTTTATTTCATCACCTATTTGAAACTGTAAACTATAAACTTGAAATTCATAGTTAGCAGGGTTTGGAATTAAACTAAAGTCTAAATTAGTGGCGGCTTCGCTGATCATCTCACCTTGCTTGGCACTTCCAACAGCGCAATTATCAATGAAAGCAGTAAACTCACATCCGCTAACAGCATTAAAGCCATCATTCATCTGAATAAAAGTTTCGGCCTGATATTGTACGTTACGGGCAGTCGCAGAAATAATATCTGTTGAATTAATTGAACCACCTGAAATATTTCCATAGTTACTGCTTCTTGTATTTGCTAATGTAATGGAGCCCGGGCAGCTAACGGTAAAATAGTGAGCTCGTGTAGTGCCATTGTACGTACATTGCATTTTATAATTTCCGGAAACATTAGGTGCTACAATAAAGGTTGGAGAAATAGTTCTTAGTGCACGAAAGGAGGAACCCTCTGTATAATTAAAATTGTAAATCTGTGTTCCTGATGGATTAAAGATTTTTATGTTAACTGTATTTTGTGCCACAATATCTCTTAAGGCAGCAGAAAACCAAATCATATCTCCAGCATTAAAATGATTGCAATAGGGGACATTGCCGGCATATCCATGTGCAGGGCTTACCAAGGTATCACAGGTATCATCTGACCAGGGAAGGCTCAATGTAAAGATGGAAACAATCTGTTTATTATAATAAGGCTCTTCATTTGCCCATAAACTCGGGTTGGTTCCTGTTGGGCAACTTCCATTCTGAAAGGGATCTCGCCTGCTGCCAAAATTATCCTGTACTTCAAAATGTAAATGAGGTCCTGTTGAATTTCCTGAGCTGCCTACTTTACCTAAATACTCACCTACACTAATATAATCACCAATGGCTTTTGTAGTAACAGTGCCCGTCTTCATATGCATATATAAAGTAGATGAGCCATCAGAATGTGTTAATGCAACATAATTTCCATGATAAACATTTGGTGTACCCGTAGCACAAGTACGATCAAATTCACCATCCATTTTATCAGCAATATAACCACCTTCTGCAGCAACTACATCTACATCTTCATTAATCATGGCAGTCCAAGGAAAAGGACCAATGCCAATATCAATCCCGGTATGATCGTAGCCGTTGCTGTTTACATCATAAGTCCGGGTACCGCAGTTATAGTCTTCTAAAGTGTTGTTTGGATCACTCGCTTTTAATCCACTGGAAGCAGGATCCAGATCAACATAATTGCTGATATAGTAATAACCTAACCGATGTACATGTTTGGCAGGAGCCATTGGCCAACGAAAGGCATGCGTGCCGAAGGCTGCAGTTTTAGCAGGGTCCAGTAAGCCTTTGGTAATTAATTGTTGTTTACTCTGTTCTATTCTTGCTTTGATGGCTTTTTGTTCTGCTTCACTGATACAAGGTCCGGCGGATAATGTTTTTTCATTTTCATAGGGCTGCAATGTTCCTTCCTGAATAACATCCTGTGCTTTTATTAAACTACTCAGGCACATCATTGCAATACCAAACAATTTTGCTTTAATATATATTGAAGATTTATTTTTCATCGTTTTTGATTTTTAGTTGTTTAAAAAATGATCTTCCCTATTATTTATTCTCTATTGCTTTTACTTTTTTCTCTAAGCTGATAACATAAAGAGTAAGTTCTTCAATTTTTTCCAGTAACTTCTTCTGCATATCACCCACACCAACTCCATTTTCTTCTACTTCACATGCCGATGGTATTCCAATCAGGTGACCATTTTCATTAATATGATTTTCTACTTCTGACAAAGAAGGTAATTTGTAATTAGCAGCAAAAACATAATCAGGCCAGTTACTGGAGTTCTGTACTTTTAATTCCTCACACATAATTCTTCCATCAACTGATAATAAATAATTGGTTGCCGGAGCAATGTTTCCAATTACTACACGCCCATCATTATTAATAGTCATTCTTGTTGCAATGCTTTGCGTTGCATTAGCAGCAGCACTATTGTGTGTGCGGAATGAAAGTTGTCCATCAACAGGGTTACATGTTAAATCAAAGCCATAACCTGTTTGCATTGCTTTAAATGCAGTGGTATAGTAGGAGTTGAAGGCAATACCGGGATAAGAGCCTAAAATAGAAACTCCTGTTCCCGATGAACCAAAAACAGCTTTTGTTATACCGCCATTATCTACATTAAGACCTGCGTCAATATTATTTGCCAATGTGCCAATGGCAACTCTTCCATTAGCAAATATGGCCATGCGAGCGCTTGTGTTTGCGTAGAAATAAACATTGCCTGTTGTGTTTGTTCCCACTGTTCCTATGTTCAAATTGCCTGCATCACAACCCATCCATGCTTTTTCAACATTATTGTTATGAAAGGTCATATAAGGAGAAACAGCATTTAAGCGAGCCAGTTCGCCAGCTCCGTTAATATGAAGAGGTGCAGAAGGAACAGTAGTTCCAAGTCCCAGGTTTCCTGTTGAACCAACTGTCATTTTGTTTGAGCCGTTTGAACTAAGCGTGAGCAATGCAGTGGAAGCCGGAGCGTTTACAGAGATCATTGCTGTTGGCGATTCCGTTCCTATTCCCAGTCTGTCTGAGAAATATCCACGTCCGGTAAAATAACCGGCAAAATCACCTGTACCTGTAGCATAGCCCCAAACACCGATGTTTCCAATGTTTCCGGTAGCACGGCCATAGACACCTACATTTTTATCGGTTGTCTGACCTAAAGTTAAAGAGCCATTAGCAAGCCCGTATATACCATAATGTATTCCTCCGCTGTTGCTGTTTTTATTCCAGCCTAATACACCTGCTCCAAAGTCACTGCCTGCTTCTTTAACACCCATCACTCCAATATAATTTAATGAGGTGGGCAGGCCTCCAATGGTTAGTGTTTGAGCAGTATAAACACCGAGATAACCATTAGCACGCATGGTAGTATTTGTGCTTCTTCCTTTTACTGCTGAATAAATGGAATTTTGAGCGATAATACCAGGCACTGTAAAATTGGAATACACACGGCTTACACTTTCAGGAGTAGCATTAAATCCGGTATAACCTGTTGCACTAATGGTCATGCGGTTTACTCCACCGGTATTTAACCGAAGGTCTTTTGCATCGGTAGTTCCCAGATATTGGGTTGCTGTTGTAGCAGCGTTACCGTTTAATAACCAGTTTTGTGCCTGTAGCTGAAAGCAAAACAGAACTGAAGCAAACGAAATTAAAAGTTTAGTTTTCATGTTGATTTTTTTAAATTGGTTTTATGATTGAAATTTTATTTAGAATAGTGATGCAATGATAAAAGGACACTATTGAAATAAGCCAGCGCATTTCATATCCTGTGGAAATGACTTGACGGT
>JANOBN010000597.1:0-8830 GCA_031411675.1 Bacteroidota bacterium
CATCAGTATAACAGAATAAAATTGCACCTTTCGGGAAATAAACCATTCCTTCATTTAAAAAAGGAAGTTCTTCAAACATACCCAGTCCTGTTGTTCCCAGATCGAGAACAGTAAATGCCCCGTTTATATATAAAACAGGTTGATTATGTCCGGCATTTACATAATGAATAATTTGTGTTCTTGTATTCACTATTGCCAGAAAAACAGTGATGAATTTTTCACCCTTGGCGCTTTTGTTTACTGAAGCATTTAAAGCAATCACCAGCTCCTGAAGTGATTTAACAGACGGTGCTTTTGCATGAAGGTTTGCCTGAAAATTAGACATCAATAATGCCGCTGACATTCCTTTTCCTGATACATCTGCCATACAAATAAGCAACTCATCTTCATTCAATTCAATATAATCGTAATAATCGCCTCCAACTTGCTGATGTGGGAGATAGGTTGCAGCAAGATCAATATTTTTATTTGAAGGAAGATGTGCCGGAAAAAGCATTGACTGCATTCGTGCAGCAAGCTCCAGCTCCTTCTGCATCTGTGCCTGATTTATTGTTTCGCGGGTGAGCCGTTTATTCTCAATGGCAACAACGATTATATTTGTAACTGTGTGAATGAAAGGAAGAATTTCCTTTAAAGATTGAATATGTTCATTTTGCAAATCGCCTATAAATGCATAGGCCAGAGGATGCTGATTATGGTAAACAGGTATAATGCTCTCATATCCCTGTACCCATTCCGGCATTTTATCACTGGTAAATTGAAGTCCTGCAAGTTCCGGAAAATGCACTGCCGGTTCTAAAATTCTGCCCGCCTCTGCTTCACCGCAACAAAGCATCATTTTCCATTCACCATCAAAAACATAAAGTGAAAGTTTTTTAACACGGAGATGATCCAGCATCACCGTTTCATAAATTTCGAAAAGTTGGTTACTTGGAAGATTATAATTTATGGCCTTGGTAACCTGTAAAAGCCAATGCAGCTGCAGTTGCTTTATATATAGATCAGCCTGAGTTTTTTTTTCCACCTGATTTGATAACTGCATGGTACGAAACTAACCACCAATAAAATATGCTTAACAGTAGTTACTTTAATTTTTCAACAATTTCCGGAAGCCTTTTTATCAGCGCAAGTTCCTTCATTTTCTCTCTGGCTTCTTGGGTAGGGCTTCCAAAATAGGTTTTACCACCTGCCAGCGATTTAGGTATTCCGCTCTGCCCTAATACAACAGCTCCGGCTCCAATTGTAAGATCCTTTTGAACACCCACCTGTCCCCATAAGATGACATTATCTTCAATATTTACACAGCCGGCAATTCCAACTTGGGCAGCAAAAAGGCAGTTGGCGCCTATTACTGTATCGTGTCCTACATGAACCTGATTATCCATTTTGGTTCCTTTTCCTATTATAGTATCAGACGAAACCCCTCTGTCGATGGTACATGCAGACCCAATTTCCACATTATCGGCAACAACCACTCTTCCGCAGGAATACATTTTATCGTAAAAATCGGTGCGGAGTTTAAAATAAAATGCATCTGAACCTAAAACAGAATTAGCATGAATCACCACATTATTTCCAATTTGTGTATGATCGTAAATAACCACACCGGAATGAATCAAACAGTTATCCCCGACTTTTACATGCGGGCCAATAGAAACATTCGGTTGAATGATTGTTCCCTTGCCTATTACTGCAGAAGGATGAATATCCTGAGAGCTGGTTTCAAAAGGCATAAAATGTTTGCATAGAAAAACATAATCACGAAAAGGATCATCTGAAATCAACAAAGCTTTGCCCGGAGGAGGTGGTACTTCCTTGTTAATTATAATAAAAGTAGCCGCAGAATTCAGCGCCTTTTCATAGTACTTAGGATGATCCACAAATGTTAAATCCCCGTTCTCCACACGATGAATTTCATTGATACCTGTTACTTGCATTGTGCCATCGCCGGAAACTACCAATCCGGTAAGTTCAGCAAGAAAAGATAGTTTTTGATGAGGGTGAAGCTTCATAGGGTGCAAATGTATGGATTTGAAGCTAAAAACCCGGTTGCAATCATATACAACTTTCAGCGCGTAAATCAGTATTTAATTGGTGCACGTGAAGCACATAAGATGTAATTATATATATAAAATATTTATGATTTCGGCAGTTTTTAAAACCGGCAACACTACATAAACGAAAAGCCGTATTAAGCTTCCATTAATACTGATATCTATTTTATGCCATACGTAATACTTAAGGCAAAAAACCGTACTTTTGCGCGCTCATTTAGGACAGACAAGCATGCAAAGCATCAGAAACATCGCCATTATCGCTCACGTTGATCACGGTAAAACAACTTTAGTTGACAAAATTCTTCACCAAACCCAGCATTTCAGAGAAAACCAGTATACCGGTGACCTGATTTTGGACAGCAACGATCTTGAAAGAGAACGGGGTATTACTATTATCGCAAAAAACGTATCTGTAATTTATAAAGGTGTAAAAATCAATATTATAGACACCCCTGGTCACGCGGATTTTGGCGGCGAGGTGGAGCGTGTATTAAATATGGCTGATGGCGTTTTATTGCTTGTTGATGCATTTGAAGGTCCCATGCCGCAAACCCGTTTTGTTTTGAGCAAGGCGCTTGAAATGGGTAAAAAGGCGATTCTGGTTATAAATAAGGTCGACAAGGAAAATTGCCGTCCTGATGAGGTACTTGAAAAGGTGTTTGACTTGTTTTTCCATCTGGATGCCACAGAAGAACAATTGAACTTCCCAACTGTTTATGGTTCCAGTAAACAAGGCTGGATGAGTAAAGACTGGAAAAATCCGGCTTCAGATATATTGGTTTTACTGGATGAAATCGTAGAATATTTCCCACCGGCCCATTTTGCAGAAGGGACTTCACAATTACTGATCACTTCATTGGATTATTCTTCCTTCGTTGGCAGAATAGCAATCGGTCGTGTTAGTCGTGGAATTTTAAAAGAAGGACAGCCGGTTTCATTAATGAAGCGTGATGGTGTTTTACAAAAAACCAGAATAAAAGAATTATATACGTTTGAAGGACTAGGCAGAATGAAAACCACAGAGGTTCGTTGTGGTGACATTTGTGCTATGACCGGTATTGATGATTTTGAGATTGGAGATACCATAGCAGATTTTGAAAATCCGGAGGCATTACCAACCATTTCCGTTGATGAGCCAACGATGAGCATGCTTTTCACTATTAATAACTCCCCGTTCTTTGGTAAAGAAGGGCGATTTGTTACTTCCCGACATCTTCGTGATCGTTTGTATAAAGAGCTGGAGAAAAACCTTGCCATGCGGGTAGAAGAAACAGAATCTCCTGATAGCTACCTTGTTTTTGGAAGAGGCGTTCTGCATTTATCCATTTTAATCGAAACCATGCGTCGTGAAGGGTATGAACTTCAGGTTGGTCAGCCACAGGTAATTGTAAAAGAAATAAATGGTCAGCGACATGAACCGGTGGAAACACTAACGGTTGATGTGCCGGAAGAAGTATCAGGAAAAGTGATTGAACTGGTTACCCAGAAAAAGGGTGAGTTGCTGGTGATGGAACCGAAGGGAGATTTACAACATCTTGAATTTATGATTCCGTCACGTGGACTTATTGGTTTAAGAAGTAACGTTCTAACAGCAACTGCCGGAAGAGCAACAATGGCACATCGTTTTAAGGCTTATGAGCCCTGGAAAGGTCCTATTCAGGGAAGAATTGCAGGGGTTTTAATGGCAAAAGAAAATGGCACTGCTACACCCTACTCTATTGATCGTATGCAGGACAGAGGATTCTTTTTTATTGATGCAGGTGAAGCCGTTTATGGAGGTCAGGTTATAGGCCAGCATATTCGTCCGGATGATTTATTGATCAATGTTTGTGAAGCAAAAAAACTCACCAACATGCGTGCATCAGGAAGTGATGATAACGTAAGAATTACCCCTGCAATAAAATTCTCTTTGGAGGAATCAATGGAATATATTGAGAAGGATGAATATCTGGAAATCACTCCTAAATCATTGCGTATCCGTAAAGTTTATCTGGATGAAAATACACGCAAGAGAATGTCAAAGAAAGATTGATTTACGTAAATTTTAAGTTGATCAATCAGAAACTATTGATGACCTAAAAATTTATTTTTTTAAAAATGTAGTATCAGAATATTGATTCAAGAATAATGATACGTCCATTCCTGGAGAACTTACTTATTGATCCTGAAAGCGGTGAACCATTAATTTATGATTCAGCAGCTGAAATATTAAAAAACAAAGCCGGGTATATATATTCGATTAAGGGTGATGTACCTGTTTTGTTACCCTCGAAAATAAAAACAAATTTAGCCATTGATGATCTTCATAATAATTTTTCATCAGCTTTTGATTACATAGATCATTACACTACAGATGCCGAGACTTTTGATTATTTCAAATCACATGATAGTGCTGTTACTCGTGATGAAATAAACCGGCTCGAACAAACTATTGCCTCCCAAGTTCCTGATAATGCGAAATTAATACTGGATGTTGGATGTGGGAATGGATGGGTGGCTAATAAATTTGCTAAAACGCAGAATGTGATCTCAATGGACATCTCCTTAAAAAATGCAGCTGCAGTTCAAGCAAAGACCAACTCTAATAACCATAGTGGTTTGGTGGCTGATGTTTATCATTTACCTTTAAAACCAAATAGTATTGATTGCATTATTGCAGCGGAAGTAATAGAACATGTAATTGATCCGAAATTATTTATTGAAAAACTGTATCATGTACTTAAACCGAGTGGGACACTAATTATTACAACTCCCTTCAAAGAGAAAATTGAATATTATCTCTGTGTTCATTGTAATCGTCCAACACCGAAAAATGCACATCTTCATTCATTTGATGAAGAAAAAATGCTCTTAAATATTCCTAAGGATTCAATTATTGAAATTAGTACTTTTTCAAATAAATGGATGCTAAAGTTGCGTTCCTTTTTGATTACCCGTTTTTTACCCCTCAATGGTTGGAATTTAACAGACAAGTTGGCTAATAAAATTCTTCCCGCCCCTCTTAGATTAATGGTTAAAATCAAAAAACCATTAGCTTGAAATTTTCTTTGATTTTGATGTTCACCCTTAAATATTCGCTATTCACCCATATTTACTTTTCATTCATAAAAATATAACTTTTGTCCTATTCAATTCACTTGACTTGCATTGCTATTTCGCCCTAAATTGCACGACTTAAACCATATTTTAAACTTTTGATAATTTTTACCATAACCCTGAAAAAATAAATTTTTATAAAGTTTCTTTATCAATCAGTATGATTCCACTAAATAATACAATCAATTAAATATATTTAACTAAAAAACAAAAAAAATGAAAATGAAAACAATTACTAAGCGCTATTTTGGATTTATGGCATTAGTTTTTTTGGCACTGTTCACATTACAGACGCAAAAAGCTGAGGCAACACACTTCAGGTATGGACATCTTACCTGGCAAAAAGTTTCCGGCAATACTGCCCGTTTTACACTTGTAGATGCCTTCCGCAGAAACGGATATGTGGGTACCGCACCTGATGGATTCCCTGCTGTAGGTGATGTTATTACAGAAACTATTGGTAACACTGTTTTCTTTTATGGAGATGGTGATCAAACCGGAACTCTCCAGTACAAGGTAATTTCTATTGATGTCACCAACAACTGGTTAATTGCACAAGCTCTTGAGCCGGGCAGTCTTGTTAAAACATCACTGGATCATACTTATCCTGGTCCTACTCAGGTTGGCGGCGCCCCATGGCTGGCTGAAATTAATGCCGGAAACAGAACCAGTACTGAACAAAATAACCCGAATGGAGCCTATAGGGTACTTACATATGTAGAATTAAACTCCGGCAACACCTCGCCTTCAAGCAGTCTTCCTGCCGTAATACTTCTTCCTCGTAAGGCATTAGCACAATTTACTGTTCCGGGTGCTGATCCGGATGCATCCAGCTTTTTAACCTGGAGATTAGCTACTTCAAACGAGGCAGGTGGAGCATTAGGTTTTAATCAGATTCCTGGTTTAACTATTGATCCGACAAACGGTTTAGTTTCCTGGAATACGTTAGGTGCTGTTTTAGGAGGATTATATTCCTGCCAGGTAATCATTGAAGACAGAGATGCATTCGGTGCTTTAAAAACACAGGTGGCTGTTGACTTTTTAATTGAAATTGTAGATTGCAGTGTAATCAATAACACTCCTGCATTTGTTTCACCGTCTCCTTCCTGTGGTGCTATATTTAATACAACAGAATTAGTTCCTTTTGCATTCACAGTAACTGCATCAGATGCTGACGCTGCTGATGATGTTGATATAAATACGGGTGGCGGTCCTTCAGGATCTACATTCACTCCTAACCTTCCTACGTCAGGAAATCCTGTGAGCAGTACATTTAACTGGACACCGGCAATTGGCCAGGCAGGAAGTTATGTTGTTACTTTTTCTGCAACGGATGATTGTGGTGCACAGGTTTTGTGTTCTTACACTATTAATGTTGCTCCTGCTATAGTGAATTGCAGACTTAAAACAACTATTTCGAATACAAAAACAACTTGTTTCGGAAGTTGTGATGGAACGTTAACTGCAAACCCAAGTTTGGGCACTCCGGCCTATTCGTATTTATGGTCAAACGGTCAAACTACCAAAACAATAACAGGACTTTGCAAAGGTGCATATACTGTTACGGTAACAGATTCCAAAGGATGCACTGTTGTTAAGTCTTGTTCAGTTTCAAGTCCGACAAAAATTACAGTTGGTTCTGCATTTGTAAATGTAAAGTGTAAAGGATCTTGCACAGGATCAATTACTGCTAATCCAACCGGTGGCTCAGGAACAGGTTATAGTTATTTATGGTCTAATACTGCAACTACTAAAACAATATCAGGACTTTGTAAAGGAACTTATACTGTTACTGTTACTGACAGCAAAGGATGTACAGGAACTCTTGTAAAAACAATCACAGAACCTGCAAAAGTACTCGCAGTAACTGTTTCTAAAACAGGATGTTCCACTTGCGCTCCAAATTGCAATGGAACTGCTACAGCCAACCCTACAGGAGGCGTAACACCTTATACTTATTTATGGTCAACTTCTGCTACAACGAAACAAATTACCGGTTTATGTGGTGGATCTTATACTGTAACAGTAACTGATAAAAACGGTTGTACAGCAGTATGCATGACAACAATTCCAAGTACTTGCTGCAACATTTCCTTAATACCTTATGTAACTCCAAATGGCAAATGTACTCCATGCAATGGTGCTATTTCAGTATTGCCAAGTGGCGGTTCAGGAAGCTACCACTACCAGTGGTCAACAGGCGGAACTACAGCAAGTATTAATCACTTATGTGAAGGTTCGTATACTGTTACCGTTACAGATGTTAGCAATACCTCTTGTTCAACTACTGCGACATACAATGTGACTAATGCAATACCTGTGGTAGAACAGCCTGATGTAAATGCTATCTATATTAGCTGTCATGATGAATGTGACGGAGGTGGTATTGTATTAAATGATTTCGACTATACAAGTATTGTTTGGTCTAATGGAGATGTTGGAGCAAATGCTTACAATCTTTGTGCAGGAATTACCACTGTTCTTGTTACTGATGCTAATGGTTGTACTGCAACAGGTGGCGTTAACCTTTACAATCCAACATTATTAGAAGCCTCTTGTGCTGTTGTTAACAATAATACTTTGGGTATACCATTAGGAGGACAAATTGATGGCAACGCTACTGGCGGAACACCGGGTTACGATTATTTATGGAGTGATGGTCAGACCACACAAAATGCAACAGGACTTGCTCCGGGAACTTATACTTTAACCGTAACAGATTCTCGTGGTTGTACTGCAACAACATCCTGCACTATAGTTGGCAATTGTACCGGTGATTTTACCACATACACACAAGGTGGCTGGGGTAACACAGGTACTCCCGGACAATACATGGCTGCACATTTTGAAAGTTGCTTTGATACTGTTACAATTGGTGATCCTTGTGGTTTTACCATTAAATTAACAACGGTTCAGGCAGTTCGTGATTTCCTTCCTCAAGGTTCTACTGCGGCAGCATTAACTCAAAGCTCTATTAATCCCGGAAGTGCTAACATTACTGTACTTGCAGGTCAGGTATTAAGTGTTGCATTTGCTTTAGGATTTGACGATTGTGATGCAAACCTTAGTTCATCTCCTACAGATCTGAGAAATCAGATATACTTAAATCAAAATTCGCCATTCTATGGATGGAGCATTCAGGCTATATTTAATGAATCAAATAAAATATTAGCCGGATGTACTTCTTCTTATGATGCTGATGATGCTAATGACGCCTGCACTGATATCAATGAAAATTATGATGAAGGTGCTGACAATGGATTATTTACTTGTCCTGGTTTCAGCCGTTTATCAGGATCAGAAAGCAAAGGTGTTACGCAGGTATTTCCAAATCCATTTACTGATATAATTTCAGTTTCTTATGATGGTGATGAAACATTCAACTTAGTCGTTACTGATCTTAGCGGACGTGTAGTTGGTAACTACAATGGTGGTGTTAAGAAGATGGAAATAGGCAAATCGTTTCAGCCTGGTGTTTATTTAATTACCTTAACAACAGAAAGCGGATATCAATCTGTTACAAGAGTTCTGAAAGGAAAATACGTCAACTTGCTCTCCTGGAAGCGATCGAGGGGTCGCTTCCAGGTTTGATCCATGGGGGATGGAGCAGGTCCAATGACGCCAATCGCCGGAATGAAGCTCAGCACGAAACTGCCCGCGGTGTTGCTGACGCTGGC
>JANOBN010000598.1:0-2216 GCA_031411675.1 Bacteroidota bacterium
GCTGCTGTTGTAACATTAACAGGGTAGGCTTTTTCAATAAATACACTATCATTACTTAAAACGCCGGCTACCTTATATACGATTGGAGTAACTGCCAAATATTGTGTAAAAAGCAAATCCCACTGATTATAATCTACCGGTTCGCGATTGATCCAGTTATTATTAATTATAGAATAATACCCGAAATATTTACCAGGGAAATCTGTTTTATTTAATGTAGCTGTAATTTCATTTGCGCCATCTAAATCAGCCCATCGGAAATAAAATATTCCCGCATTTAAAGATTCAATCCATAATTTTTTATAATTTCCATTGGAAAGTTTCAGAAAGAAAAGAGAATCTCCGGTAACCGCATGTGTTACAAAATCATACACACCCCAACCCAGATCAAATGCATTGGTGCTATCATAAGTTCCGCTTAATGCTCCAAGATCCCAAGATATATCAGAGTTCATCAATTCATAAGTTGAATTCAGGATGCCTGTTGTGTCGGATGTTGTCATAGTTCCCCATGATGAAACACTTTTATTGGCACGATAAACTTTCACATTGTTTTTAGAATTGATCATAATGGATGCGCCAAAGCCACGAAGCTGAAATGCAAGATCCCAATTAGTATTATCAACAGCCGGGCTTGCACCATTCTGCATGCTAAAATAAACCTGACTAGGATAATTTGGATCAATGCTTACTGTTTGAGTGATAGCCTGTGCATTAACATTTGACATTTTAATGCCAATTAGTACAACAATTAATAGTTTTGTTTTTTTCATTTTATATATTTTTTTTCGTTTTCCTATTTTATAATCTTTGATACTCCAACGTTATTGAGCCCCGGTTTCCATTATCATCATAAAAATCAACAAAACGTATTTTATAGAAAAAGCCTTTCTTATCACGCAGAATAAAATATCTGTCAGGCACAATTGTATAAGTACTGGTATTAATATCAACAGCCTTCCATTCAAAACCAATTGTATTTGCTGCTTCGGAATAATTGTAAAGTTCTGCTTGTGCAGCGGTAACCTGATCAAAAGGTAAAAAATCCGGTGTAGAATCTTTTACTACACGAAAGCCGGTCACCTCATTCCATTTATTGTTAAGCCCGCCATTCACCAGATAATTCCGGTAAATAGAATTTACGGGTTCGCCATAATAGATGTGTGTGTAACGGGTAAGTACAAAATCCCATTGATCTTTTGGCGGAGACATATCCACCATCTGTCCTCCATTATCAAAGCTGAAATACATCAGGGAATGAGCATGATCTTTATTTATTGTAAAACTCACAGGTGTGGTACTTCCATAGTCACAATATGAAAAAATATATTGATCCGCATTCACTTGCTCCAACTTAATTTTTTTAAATCGTTGTGATGCACTTGCACCTAAATAAAATACACGACCTCTGTCAATTACCAAAACGTCTGAAGAACCGTTTCCGGCATTCCACCATTTTCCTATTGCATTACTGTCATTATCTAAAGCATCATTATCGAGTCGCCATTCCTTTGCTGTGCTATCCGCCGTAACAAAATCATTTGCATTGGTATGACAGGCAAACATATATTTACCGGTATTGAGATAGACATATGCTCCGGTTTCACTTGCTTCAAAAGCAAGATCCCAGTCTTTCCAGTTACGTGTTTGTTGTGTGTTATTTGCCAGACTTATAAAAACTGCTTTGCTGTAATCAGTTCCAATATCAGCGACTACTTTAGTAAGCTCACCCGGAGGAGGCAGCACCATCGGGGTTTCCTCCTTTTCGCAAGAAACAATCAGCAGCAACAGAATTATATATATGAAAGAGTTTTTCATTTGCGAAACTGATATTGAAATCTTAAAAATACACTTCGACCCATCCCTGTAAAAACTTTATTATCATTCGACTGATGAGCACCTGCCGTCTCCAGGCTATTTATTGTGGTAACATCCAGAATATTTTTAAGCCCGGCACCGATAGTAATCCTGTCATGAATCAATTTTTGATTAACTGACGCATCTACCATACTATAATTCTGCCCGTTAAATATGGAAACAACGCCTGCATCATCAACCAGATATTCCGGCTGATTACCATTGAATTTCCAGAACAGTGCGATTAATGTATTTGTTTTGGTGATTTTATATTGTGCGATGGTATTGAGTTCGGAAGAATAGAGGAAGGTACTATTCTCTATCTCACTATTGAATATTCCGGTATAGGAATATCCGGT
>JANOBN010000599.1:0-4327 GCA_031411675.1 Bacteroidota bacterium
GTAAAATATCAGAAAACTGGAAGCCATTCCGATGATTGCCGACTCTCCAATATGTGCCTGTCTGTTATAAAACCTCATGGCTGCTTGCTCTCCTCTGATGTAATTCCTTACCTGTTCTATGGATAATCCATTGGCACTGTCATCCTTAAAAATCATTACTTCACTTCCATCCCCTTTCTGAATCGAAAACACATCCACCTTTTCAAGAAGTCTGGGTTTGCTGCGGGCATCGCTTTTACGGTTGTAAAAAATGAAATCCTCATTGATGCTGTAATTCTTTAATTCTATGGTCTTTCCATTGATTAACAGCAATTTATCTTGCGCAAACGACTGAAGACCAATAAGTATTACTATAATAAGGAGGAAGAAACTACGTACCATAAGTGGCTGTTATATTCTCCAAATCTATGCAAAAGGATTTTGCAAACAACAGGAAAGCAAAACATCACTTTATCTACCTTTGCACCTCCTTTAGAAAAAAACTATGTCTTATTATTCATTTGCCGACCGTCATATCGGTCCTGATCCGGCTGAAACTGCTGAAATGCTTAAGGCTATTGGCACCTCTTCAGTAGAAGATTTAATCAGTAAAGTGGTGCCTGCCGATATTCGATTGAAATTAATTCCCGATGTGCCGGATGCACAAGAAGAACATATCTATCTGCGTGATCTGAGAAGAGCTGCAGCAAAGAATAAAATTTTCCGCACCTATATTGGATTAGGTTATTACAATACAATGGTGCCCGGTGTTATTCAGCGAAATATTCTGGAGAATCCGGGATGGTACACAGCTTATACTCCTTACCAGGCTGAAATTGCACAAGGTCGTATGGAAGCATTGTTGAATTTCCAGACGATGGTAAGCGACTTAACCGGTTTGCCGGTAACTAATGCATCATTGCTGGATGAAGCTACTGCTGCTGCGGAAGCCATGACGATGATTTTTCATACCCGTTCTAAAGAAGCTATTAAAAATAATAGTGTAAAGTTTTTTGTTGCTGCTGATATATATCCGCAAACGAAAGCAATTTTAGCAACACGCAGTGCACCCATCGGTATTGAATTAGTGGAAGGTAATCCTTCCTCTTTTAATTTCACTGCTGATTATTTCGGTGCAATGTTGCAATACCCCGGCATAAGCGGCGCTGTTGTAAATTATGAAGGCTTTGTAAAAAAATGCCAGGACCAACAAATCCGCGTGGTAGTTGCTGCAGATATTATGTCGTTGGTGTTGTTAACTCCTCCTGGTGAATGGGGCGCTGACGTAGTTGTAGGTAGCACGCAACGATTTGGTGTGCCACTGGGCTTTGGTGGTCCGCATGCTGCTTTCTTTTCTACTAAAGAAGATTATAAACGCGATATCCCCGGACGTATCATCGGTGTTTCTGTTGATGCGAACGGCATGCCTGCTTTAAGAATGGCATTACAAACACGCGAACAACATATTAAACGCGATAAAGCAACATCAAACATTTGCACCGCTCAGGTGTTGCTGGCTGTGATGGCAGGAATGTATGCTGTTTATCACGGACCAAAAGGATTAAAAGCAATTGCAATGCAGATTCATCAGCATGCTGTTAATCTGGCTGCCTCTTTAAGTAAAGCAGGATTAGAAGTAGCACACGCTGATTTCTTTGATACCATTGCCGTGAAAGCCGGCGATCATCAAAATAAAATTAAAGAAGCTGCTACTGCAATGTCCATTAATTTTAATTATCTGAGTAATGGAATTGTGAGTATTGCACTGGATGAAACTACTACTGCTGATGATGTAAATGATATCATGAATGTTTTTGCGAAGGCAACTGGAAAATCAATTGCAGCAACAAAAGGAACTTCTGCTTTATCACAACGTTCATCAGCAATTCTTACGCATCCCGTTTTTAATTCATATCAGAGTGAAACCAATATGCTTCGGTATATAAAGAAGCTGGAGAATAAAGATCTTGCTTTAAATCATTCGATGATTGCATTAGGCTCGTGCACCATGAAGCTGAATGCAACCAGTGAAATGATGCCGTTAAGCTGGCCATTATGGAATAGTATTCACCCGTTTGCTCCAGGTGATCAAACACAAGGTTATCTGCAAATTATTCATGAGTTGGAAGATTATCTCTGTAAAATCACAGGCTTTGATGCAGTATCCTTACAACCCAACAGCGGAGCACAAGGTGAATATGCAGGTCTGATGGCAATAAGAGGTTACTTGATTGCACAAGGACAAACACAACGTAATGTGGTGTTGATTCCGCAATCGGCTCATGGTACTAATCCTGCTAGTGCTGTGATGGCAGGCTGGAAAGTAGTTGTTGTGAAGTGTGATGAAAATGGTAACGTGGATATTGCTGATCTGAAAACAAAGGCAGAATTAAATAAGGATTCATTAGCCTGCATCATGATTACTTATCCAAGTACGCATGGTGTATTTGAAGAAGGCATTCGTGAAATCACAAAGATTATTCACGATAATGGCGGACAGGTTTATATGGATGGTGCCAATATGAATGCACAGGTTGGTTTAACAAGTCCGGGAATGATTGGTGCTGATGTATGTCATTTGAATCTGCATAAAACATTTGCTATTCCTCATGGCGGCGGCGGGCCCGGGATGGGACCAATTGGTGTTGCAAAACATCTTGCTCCTTATCTATCATCACATCCGTTAGTTTCAACAGGTGATGGAAGAAAGGGTGATGTAATCAGTGCAGCTCCATGGGGCAGTGCTTCTATTCTTTTAATTTCTTATGGTTACATCCGGATGCTGGGAAAAGAAGGTATTAAAAAAGCAACAGAGTTTGCAATTTTAAATGCCAACTATATGATGAAGCGTCTTGAAAATCATTATCCTATTTTATATAAAGGCAAAAATGGTTTCTGTGCACATGAAATGATTTTAGATTGTCGTGCTTTTAAACAATCTGCAGGTATTGAAGTGACAGATATTGCAAAACGTTTAATGGATTATGGCTTCCATGCTCCAACCGTTGCATTTCCTGTTGCCGGAACATTAATGGTAGAGCCAACAGAGAGTGAATCAAAACCGGAGTTAGATCGTTTTTGTGATGCAATGATTGCTATACGTGAAGAAATCCGTGCAATTGAAGAAGGACAGAGTGAGAAGGACAATAATGTTTTATCCAATGCACCTCATACAGCAGCAGAGCTTTGCGGCGACAACTGGCCACATTCGTATTCCCGCAAACAAGCAGCCTTCCCTGCACCCTGGATAGCAGAAAATAAATTCTGGCCCTCTGTAAAACGCGTAGATAATGCTTTCGGCGACCGCAATTTAATTTGTACTTGCCCTGATGTGAGCAGTTATGAAATGGCAGAAGCATAAATGAGTATCTAGTAGCTAGTATCAAGTATCTAGTACAAAAAAATAAACTGCAATGTTGGCTTAAGTCTTATTTTCTGACTTAAGCCTTCCAATAAAATCAAGACTTCAGCAATGTTGGCTTAAGTCTTATTTTCTGACTTAAGCCTTTCAATAAAATCAAGACTTCAGTCTTGCAACGAAATGATTCTGAAATACCCAAATGTTGGCTTAAGTCTTATTTTCTGACTTAAGCCTTCCAATAAAATCAAGACTTCAGTCTTGCAACGAAATGATTCTGAAAAAACGTAATGTAAACCTACCGAAAATCCGATTTCAAAAATAAAATCAGCTCTAAAAAGCAAGAACATTATTTTTGCTTTATGAGTGAAAGCTACAAGATCAATAATCCTGAAGGCATCTACTTCATCACTTTTGCTACAGTACAATGGGTGGATATTTTTAATCGAAAAAAACATGCTGAAATTTTAATTGATAGCATTAAATAATGTCAAAATAACAAAGGTTTAATTTTATTTTGTTGGTGCATCATGAGCAATCATGTGCATCTGATAGCAAAAGCAAGAGATGGAAATTTATCAGGAATATTACGAGATCTTAAAAAATTTACGTCCGTTGAAATTATAAAATCAATTAGTGATGTAACTGAAAGTCGGAGAAGCTGGATGCTATAGATATTTGGAGAGGCCGGTAGAAACAATAACAACAATACCCATTTTCAATTGTGGCAACAGGACAATCATGCAGAGGAGTTGGTGAGTAATAAGTTTATGGATCAAAAGCTGGATTATATTCATAATAACCCTGTTGCAGCAGGATTTGTTGAATTCCCCTGAGCATTATTTATACAGCAGCGCAAGGAATTACTGCGATATAAAGGGATTGTTGGAGGTTGAGTTTCTAAGGTAGATTTCGGAAGGTAAGTCTGAAGACTTACTAAGTATGCAAAGGCTTAAGTCAGAAAATAAGACTTAAGCCAACGAAGGGGGT
>JANOBN010000600.1:0-3126 GCA_031411675.1 Bacteroidota bacterium
CGAAGATTCTCAGCACGCATCACAGCTTCGACTGCACCGTGCTCTTCGCCGTCAACGACAAGGGTGAAGTCGATCCGACGATGCCGGTTAAGGATGAATCCGATTAACACTACTGACAACGTAGATAATATCTTTCAGGCAAATGATACTTTATATATAACCGGTGATTTAATAAATTTTCTGGCGGCCACATCAAGTCTGGGCGTCACAATAAGTTCAGCATCTCCTTATGTAACCATAATTGACAACTTTACCAATGTAGGAGTATTAGGTACAATGGCTACTACTAACAACAATGCAGATCCATTTATTGTTAAAGTAAATGCAAATGCTCCTCAAAATGCGTCCATTCTTTTCAAGCTTACTTTTCAGGATGGAACATATAGTGATTTTCAGATGTACAGTGTTATTGTGAATGTTGACTATGTAAATATTACCATAAATGACGTATGGACCACCAATACCAGCAAAGGAAGACTTTGTTATAATGGGGAAGCACAAGCAGAAGGTCTTGGATTTGATTACAACTCACAGGGAACTTTAACATATGAAGCCGGCTTTATGGCAGGTACAAGTTCTGTAGTTGCGGATAATGTTCGCGGTGTTACAACCACAAATAATGACTGGGTTTCTGTATCAAACATCGTAAAAAATAGCCCGGGCTTCTTCTCTGATTTTGACACATACGGTCGTTTTTCAGATGCCTCGAATCCTTCACCTTTAGGAATAGAAGTAAAGCATCGATCCTTTTCATGGAGCAGTCCTCCTGATGCGAAATATCATATTTTCGAATACACCATTTATAACAACAGTCCTTCTGCTTTAAGTAATTTCTGGGCTGGAATATTTTCTGATTGGGATGTTCAAAACTACAATAACAATAAAGCCGGAGAAGATCAGGTAGCAAAACTTGGCTATGTTTGGTGTACAGATACTGCGGGACTTTTTGCCGGAATAAAACTATTATCACCGGGTACTTTCAATCATTATGCTATAGACAATGTTTCAGGTGGTAGTGGTGGTGTTGACCTGTTTGCAAGCGGGTTTAGTGATTCGGAGAAGTTTACAACATTATCAACTCCAAGAGCTGCAGCAGGCGGTGCAAGTACCGGCAACGACGTAATTGATGTTGTTGGTACAGGACCGTTCAATATTTCTCCCGGTGACTCAGTAACAGTTGCATTTGCTTTACTTGCCGGTAATGAATTAGGAGATTTAATTAATAGTGCAAACCTGGCGCAAATACAATATAATCAGTTAACCGGCATCGATGAAAATTCAACTGAGATAAGCAATCTTTATCTGTACCCAAATCCCGCAACAGATTTTATAAATGTTGATTTTAATTTATTAACCAGATCAGCAATAATCATTACCATTTATGATTTAAGCGGAAGGGTTATCATTCGAAATAATAAAGGAATTCTGAATGCAGGCAATCAATCATTCCAAATAAACACGCAAAGTTTACTTGGCGGTTGTTACCTGGCGGAAATTAAATCAGGAAATACTACCTCAACAAGAAAAGTAATCCTTTCAGAAGCCCGGAAATAAGGATAACAATCCCATTATAAAGGCCTTATCGTTGGAAACAGGATAAGGCCTTTTGTTTTTTACGAGCAGCTGCAGTTTTCCATATGAAAATCATTATTACTTTTGAGAACTGAAATTATGAGGCACTTTAAAAAATTAATATTTATTCTGATAATTCTACTGGTTACGTCTCTTGTGTTTTTATTATTATATCTTACTTCACTCAAGCCACAGTATTCGGGCTCCATTCAACTTCAAGGAATAAAAAAACCTGTTGAGATTGTTTATGACTCATATGGTATACCTCATATTTATGGCAAAAATGAAGAGGATACCTATTTCGGCCTTGGATATGCCCACGCTCAGGACCGTCTGTTTCAAATGGAGATGATACGCAGAGTTGCTTCCGGAAGATTATCTGAGATTTTCGGCAAAGAATTTATTCCTGTAGATAAATTTTTTAAAACGCTTGGTTTAGATGATCATGCAGCAGAATCATCGAGGTTATATTTAAATGACACAACTCAAAATTATCAGCGGGATGCTCTTGCCTATTTAAAAGGCATAAATCAGTTCATTGAAAAAGGAAGAACGCCGATAGAATTTACAATGTTGGGAATACCTAAAGACCAATTTACTGCTTCAGATATTTATCTCACGATAAACTATATGGCTTTCAATTTCGCACAGGGATTTAAAACTGATCCAACTTTAAGTTATATATATACAAAATTAGGTAAAGATTATTTGCCGGATGTTGCCGGGGATTATAAAGAGGGGGGATTAAAAATTCCTGTTTATTTAAATGATACAACAATAACCCCGGGTCTAATAAGTGAAAATAAATCCGGAACTACTGCTGATCTGCTTGAAAAAGTCGAAGTGTATGCCCCACCGCTATGTGGAAGTAATGGATGGGTTTTAAGTCCTGCCCGTTCAAAGTCCGGTAAAGTGTTATTCGCAAATGATGCTCATATAGGTTACGGCCAGCCCAGTGTTTGGTATGAAGCAAATCTTGAATACCCCGGTTATAGTTTTTACGGGAATCATCTTGCCGGTTTTCCGTTTGCTGCTATTGGTCATAACAAATCGGTTACATGGGGATTAACGATGCTGATGAATGATGACATCGATTTTTATACCGAAAAAATTAATCCTGAAAACAAGTTTCAAGTAATGGATCACGGGAAGTGGGTGCCATTAATTGTAAAAACTAAAATTATAAAAGTTAAAAATGAGGCTGACAGAGAGCTGATAGTCCGGAGTAGCAATCATGGTCCGCTTCTTCAGGGCGTAATGCCGGAATGGAAATACATAACAAATGATGCAGTAGCCTGCTGGTGGACTCACTTAAAATTTCCCAGCAACTTGCTACAAGTTACATATCAGATGAATCATGCGAAAAACATGACAGAAATGAGAAGCGCTGTTGCGGAAATTATTAGTCCAGGACTTAATGTAATGTATGGTGATTCGGCCGGGAACATTGCATGGTGGGCCGCTGCTAAAATGATTCACCGGTCATCAAAAGCAACTCCTTATTTGCTTATGAATGGAAGCAATGGGAAATTTGACCCAACAGGATTTTATGAT
>JANOBN010000601.1:0-4431 GCA_031411675.1 Bacteroidota bacterium
AAACTAACTACTATCTTTAATTGGCCCATTAGCTAATTTGCTAATTTGCAAATTAGCTAATAAAAAAGGTAATTGAATTTAAAATATAATCTAAACAGTAATAACGCATCATCCCAACCGAAATCAAGTCTAGCTACTCGATACTCGAAACTAACTACTATCTTTAATTGGCCCATTAGCTAATTTGCTAATTTGCAAATTAGCTAATAAAAAAGGTAATTGAATTTAAAATATAATCTAAACAGTAATAACGCGTCATCCCAACCTAAATCAAGTCTAGCTAATCGATACTCGATACTAGCTACTAATCATGATCAATCAGCAGACAAAAGAACTCATCCTTGAATCTTCCCGCATAGAGGAAGTGGTGGGGGATTTTGTTGCTTTGAAAAAGCGCGGATCCAACTTATTGGGACTTTGTCCTTTTCATAATGAACGTACACCCTCATTTACTGTTTCGCCTGCAAAGGGATTCTTCAAATGTTTTGGTTGTGGTAAAGCCGGCGACTCTGTTACCTTCATCATGGAACATGAGCACCTCACATTTCCGGAGTCATTAAAATATCTTGCTGCTAAATATAATATACACATTGAAGAAGCAGCTCCATCTCCTGAATTTATTGAAGAGAAAAATCAACGGGAGAGTTTATTTATTGTTTCTGCTTATGCACAACGTTATTATTCATCACAACTCTGGGAAACAGAAGAAGGCAAAGCAGTTGGATTAAGTTATTTCCGGGAACGCGGCTATACCGATGAAATCATCAACAAGTTTCAATTAGGTTATGCTGCCGATCAATGGGGTGCATTTACCATTGCTGCATTGTCAGAGGGATATTTGCTGGAGAACTTGGAGAAAGCAGGACTTACTGTTAACAATGAAGGAAAACAGTTCGATCGTTTTCGTGGAAGAGTAATGTTTCCCATTCATAATTTAACAGGCAGAGTTATTGCTTTTGGTGCAAGGATTTTAAAGACAGATGCAAAAGCAGCAAAATATTTAAACTCGCCGGAAACAGAAATATATCATAAGAGCAATGTCCTTTACGGAATTGCATTTGCAAAAAAGACCATCATTCAAAATGATGAATGTTTTTTAGTGGAAGGATATACCGATGTATTATCACTTCATCAGGCAGGAATTGAAAATGTTGTTGCCTCCAGTGGAACATCGTTAACCGTTGAACAGATCAGGCTCATTGGACGTTACTCCAAAAATGTAACGGTATTATATGACGGCGATGCAGCAGGAATAAAAGCTTCGTTACGCGGAATTGATTTGATTCTGGAAGAAGGACTCAACGTTCGTGTATTATTATTCCCTGACGGAGATGATCCGGATTCCTTTTCTAAAAAAGTTTCTTCTGTTGAATTAAAGGAATATATAAGGAGCAATGCCGTTGACTTTATTGGATTTAAAACACGGTTACTGCTTGCAGATGCTGCGAATGATCCTATAAAAAGGGCAGGTTTAATTAAGGAAATTGTAGAAAGCATTGCAAAAGTACCGGATGTAATTCAGCGGGCAACGTATATAAAGCAGACTTCTGCATTGATGGATATCAGTGAGTCAGTCTTATTGCAGGAGATGAACCGGCTGTTGCGTAAGACAACTTCCAGAATGCCGCATGAAATAATACCGGGTGAGGAAGAGTTAAAACATATTGAAGCCATTGCAGATAAAGATGCTCAGGCAGAAGCGGAATTTAATACTACACTTCAGGAAGAAGAAATCATCAGGATTCTGTTGCTTTATGCTGATCGTCCGTTTGCAATTCCATTACCGGAAGGAACAGCAGAAGAAAATATTGAAGTGATGCCAGTGTTTCGGTTTATTGTTGGTGAGTTATTAAGCGATGGAATTAAATTCACCAATCAAGGGTATGCTGCCTTGTTTGCAGAATTTATCGGAATGATGGAACAGACTTCCGAATATAATGTGCAGCATTTTGTACAGAACCTGAGTTCTGAAAATAAACCTGCTGCCATTAGTTTACTCACGCCGGCACATCAGTTATCCAACTGGGAGTCGCATGGTATTGTTGTAAAAACAGAGAATGCTAATTTTAATAAAGCCATAATTGATCCGGTAATGTATCTTAAGAAAAAGCAATTGATGAAAATGCGTAAGGAGAACCAGGATATTATTTTAACACGCCAGCAGAACAATGAGCCATTAGATGACTTATTAGAAAAGGAAAGAACGTTTTTACAAATACAATCAGAGATCAATAAGTTTACAGGTAATACGGTAATTCAGAAGTAGAGGAGTAAATAATAGGTATTCGTCAAAGTTCAAATGAAATTAATTGATATATAAGTGAAGAAAGATCGTGGAATTATTACGTGGCTTATTTGCGGCTGCCTGCTTATCTTCCTGATGGTTATTGTGGGAGGCATAACCCGCTTAACCGGTTCGGGATTGTCGATTACGGAATGGAAGGTGGTTACCGGCACTCTTCCACCACTTTCTGATGCTGACTGGCAGTTGGAGTTTGACAAATACAAGCAAATTCCACAATATCAGTTGCTGAACTCACACTTTGAGTTATCCGATTTTAAAAGGATTTATTTCTGGGAATATGTACACCGCCTTATCGGACGCATGATTGGACTGGTCTTCTTGATTCCATTCCTTTATTTTTATGTGAAGAGGCGAGTAAGTAAAGAATTAATGCCCCGGCTAATGGTTATGTTTTTACTCGGGGCTTTGCAAGGCACTATCGGTTGGTATATGGTGAGTAGTGGTTTAACAGAAAATACCAGAGTTAGTCATTACAGGTTAGCTTTACATTTAGGAACAGCCTTTATTACATTTGGATATATATTTTACACGCTGTTGCTGGAGTCGGGAAAATCGAATCATATTAAAGTAAAGAATGAAAATTATTTTCCTAAAAGCATTCTTCTTTTAGTATTCTTGCAAATCATCCTCGGGGCATTTGTGGCAGGAACTCATGCAGGCTATGTTTATAATACCTGGCCCGATATGGAGGGAGAATATATTCCCGAATCATTTACTTTCGCTTTACAGAAAGACGGTTGGGTAAGCCTGTTCAATAATCCCGCTTCTGTTCAGTTTATACATCGCTGTATGGCATATCTGGTTACACTGGTGATTCTGTTTTGGTGGTGGAAGCAACAAAAGGAACCATCGGAAGATCGTAAAAGAGTGGTAAATCTGTTAGTGTTTGTGTTAATGTTGCAAGTTATATTAGGTATTTATGCATTACTTGCACATGTGCCGGTTTGGTTAGGTGTGGCGCATCAGGCAATGGCATTTGTATTGTTTGCTTCGGCTATTTATCACTATTATATCTATCAGCATACTAAAGATGCCAATAAAATTCCGGCTAAGTGAATTACCCCACCGAAAGCAACGGAGCATCACAAGTAATAATAAATAATTATATGAATTACGCACCACAAGAGGCGGGGAATTCACCTCTTAAGAATTAAATCAGTATAAAAATTGTCAATCACTACGCTTACCCTTGAACAGATTCATGCCGTTATTGGCGGGGAATTACTTTTAAATAATCCGGCCCATAAAACTATTTCACAACTGTTAACCGACAGCCGTAAAGTGGTAAATACGGAGTCATCCTTATTTTTTGCTATTAAAGGTGATAATCATGATGGTCATGATTTTATTGCTGAACTGCTTCACTCAGGTGTTTATAATTTTGTTATCGGCAACAAAGAAGCTTGGAAAGTGCAGTTCATCGGTAATGCTATTATTGTTGCTGATCCTTTACTTGCCATGCAACAACTGGCGGAGTGGCACCGCAATCATTTTCAAATTCCGGTAATAGGTATTACAGGCAGTAATGGAAAAACTGTTATTAAGGAATGGCTGTATCAATTATTGAGGGAAGATAAAAATATTGTAAGAAGTCCGAAGAGTTATAACTCACAAATCGGTGTTCCGCTTTCTGTTTGGCAGATTACGGATGAACACGACCTCGGTATTTTTGAAGCCGGCATCTCTCGGCCCGGTGAAATGCAACATCTGGAAAAAATTATTCATCCTTCCATTGGCATATTCACTAACATCGGTGCAGCGCATGATGAGAATTTTAAATCGTATGATGAAAAAGTCGCAGAGAAGATCATTTTATTTAAAAATTGCAAAACCCTACTTTTTTGTCGTGATTACCCGGAGATATTTGCTGCAATGAATGCACTTCCATCCGGCATTACTTTATTTTCCTGGTCGCGTAAAGTAAAAGCTGATTTACAGGTAGCACGAATTACCAAAAGAGATAACGATACTGAAATACAAGGCATCTATAAGAACCGTTTTATTGAAATCACCATTCCTTTTTCTGATGAAGCCTCTATTGAAAATGCCATTCATTGCTGGGCTATGCTTTTATTGATGGAATACAGTAATGAAGTGATTGCTGCACGTATGGAGTTGTTAACGCC
>JANOBN010000602.1:0-2093 GCA_031411675.1 Bacteroidota bacterium
ACGTACATAACCTTGCCGGTCAATGCAGAAGATTGAATATTCCAATTACTACATTTATGATTGCACGTGACCCTTATCTGCAGTCATTTGTAAGAGAATTTACACAAATAAACAACGGACGTGCATTTTATAGTTCATTGAATGGTCTGGGTGAATTTATGTTTGAAGATTATATAAAAAACAGAAGAAAAACAACACGTTAAAGAACGTATCGAAATATGAATATTGAGAAATTGAAAACACTGGGTGATCTGAAAAAGAATGGCTATCAGTCAAAGAGAATTAAAGATGAATTACGTGATAATTTAATAACATCACTTAAGACAGGCTCCACCCTGTTTGAAGAAATTAAAGGTTATGAGGAGACTGTTATTCCACAATTGCAGACTGCAATATTATCCAGACACAACATACTGCTTCTTGGTTTACGCGGACAAGCTAAAACACGTCTTGCCCGCCTCATGGTAAAGCTGATGGATGAATATATTCCTGTTGTTAAAGGCAGTGAGTTAAATGATGACCCTTTTCAACCTATATCACGATATGCTGCCGATTTAATTGCAGAGATGAAAGATGAAACTCCCATTGAATGGCTCCATCGTGATGAACGTTACACAGAAAAACTTGCCACACCTGATGTAACCGTTGCCGATCTTATTGGCGACCTGGATGCTATTAAAGCTGCTACACTAAAACTAACGTATGCTGATGAGCGGGTTATTCATTACGGATTAATCCCACGTTCTCACAGAAGTATTTTTGTGATCAATGAATTGCCCGATTTGCAGGCGCGTATTCAGGTGGCTTTATTTAATATTTTACAGGAAGGTGATATTCAGATCCGAGGTTTTAAGCTTCGTTTGCCCCTTGACATTCAGTTTATTTTTACTGCTAATCCGGAAGATTATACGAACCGCGGTTCTATTGTTACACCATTAAAAGACCGTATCGGCAGTCAGATACTTACTCACTACCCACACACAGTGGAGATTGCACAATCCATCACCAGTCAGGAAGCAAAAATACCTGTTGATCAGAAGGATAATATCGTAGTACCTCAGTTACTCCGCGACCTTATCGAACAATTGGCATTTGAAGCACGTAACAGTGAATATATTGATCAGAAAAGTGGTGTTTCAGCACGTCTCACTATTTCTGCCTTTGAAAATATATATAGCGTTGCACAACGACGTATGTTATTGAATAATGAGCAAAAATCAATTGCGCGGATAAACGATATGTATGGCCTTGTTGCAGCACTTACAGGAAAAGTGGAATTGGTATATGAAGGTGAGCTGGAAGGTATCAGCAATGTAGCTTTAACATTGATCAGCAAAGCGATCAGAAGTTTATTCATTAATTACTTTCCTGATCCGGAGAAAATGAAAAAATCGAAACTGAAGAATCCGTATAAAGAAATTATTGCCTGGTTTAATGAGGGAAATATTGCTGACCTGGTACATACTGCTTCTGATGCGGATTATGAAAAATTATTAATGAGTATTCCCGGTTTACAGGATATAGTAAAGAGCTATCTCAAGCCTGCCAATAAAAATGAACAATTGCTGATGTCGGAATTTGTATTGCATGGACTGGCAGAATACTCACAAATCAGTAAAAAGAAATTAGTAACCAATACCAGCTTCCGTGATCTTGTCGGAAGTATTTTTAATATGCAGGCTGATGAAGACGAAGAATAATATATATAAGTCTATTATTCTTTTTCAATAAAAAAGGCCGGAACTTTCATCCCGACCTTTGATTCCCCATTTTGAATTTTAGTGCAATATATATTGTTTATACATATAATTGGTTTGAGAATTCATGCTATCTTACAAGGCTGACCATTCCAAGCTTCTGATGTTTTTTGCCCCAGACGTCAGTCACTTTTATGTCGTAAACATATACCCCTTCCGGTGCCTGTTTCGACTGATTTAACACACTGCCATACCAATCATCATTATTTTGTCCTTCAGAGTGGAATATCAGGTCACCCCAACGATTGAAGATATCCATTACCACATAATCAATGTACCATCCTTTTACATTAAACCCTTCATTACTTCCATCATTATTCGGGGTAAATGCATTCG
>JANOBN010000603.1:0-3183 GCA_031411675.1 Bacteroidota bacterium
AAGCGGTCGTGCGAGATCAAGGCCTGGGTCGTGGCGCAGGACGAGCGCGAAAGCGGCTTGCGCGCGATCCTGAACTTCGGCCATACCTTCGCCACGCCATCGAAACCGGGCTCGGCCACGGCGCCTGGCTGCACGGCGAGGCGGTCGGTTGCGGCATGGTGATGGCCGCCGACCTGTCTTCCCGTCTCGGTCTGATCGACGCCGCCTACGCCGCGCGCATCGCGCACCTGGTCGAGCGTGCCGGCCTCCCGGTGCGCGGCCCGGCGCTAGGCGTCGAGCGCTACATGGAACTGATGCGGGTCGACAAGAAGGCCGAAGCGGGCGAGACCCGGTTCGTGCTGATCGACGGCCAAGGCAGCGCGCGCCTGAGCCGCGCACCGCGCGCCGTGGTGGCGCAGGTGATCGAGCAGCACACCGGCTGAAAGCGGCGCGGCCGCGACCGTGAATTGCGCCACGGCTTCTGCCGGGCGCTTGCCGTCTGTGTGGCCAGCTCTTCCGTTCGTCGGCCGGTGCGTGCTCCCGCGTGCCGGCCTCCATAAACTGCCATCAAGAACTGGGAAGGTCCCGAATGCGCGTCCAAAAAGGTTTCACCCTCATCGAAGTCATGATCGCCGTCGGCGTGATCGCGATCCTGAGTGCCATCGCGATTCCGAGCTACACCGACTACATCCGCCGCGCGCGCATCACCGAAGCCACTTCGGCACTCGGCAGCATGCGGGTCAAGTTCGAGCAGTTTTTTCAAGACAACCGCACCTATGCAGGGGCCTGCACCGTGGCGCCGGCGGTGTCGGTCGCGATGCGGCCGGTCGACACGGTCAACTTCGCGTTCACCTGCCCGGTGCTGAACGCCACCAACTACAGCATCAGGGCCACCGGCGTGGCTGGTAGCAGCATGGCGGGGTTCACCTACCAGATGGCGATGGCACCAGGCACCGGCGTCGTGATGTCGACTCCCGCCTTGCCCACGGGCTGGACCACCCGCACCGACTGCTGGGTGCTCAAGAAAGACGGCGCATGCTGACGCCACGCCCCGTCCGCGGTTTCACCCTCATCGAGATACTGGTCGCGCTGGTCATCATCGCGCTGATGGTGATGGTGAGCCTGCCGTCGATGACCACCTATTTCCAGAACTCGAAAATCGGCACGGCCGCGCAGTCGTACGCGGCCGGCATGCAGGTGGCGCGCACCGAGGCGATCCGCCGCAACACGCAGGTGCAGTTCATGCTGACCGACACCGACATCGCCACGGCCGACATCGCCAACGCTGCAGCGCCTTCGGCCACCGGCCGGAATTGGGTCGTGCGCGAGTGCGATGCCGTGGCAGGCACCTGCACCTTCGTCGATGCCAAGTCGGCGCTCGAAGGCTCCGGTCAGACGGCGGGCACGACACCCACGGTCACCGTCACCGGCAGCGCCGTGCTGCCGCCGGCGGCGTTCAATGGCGTGGTCGCTTTCAACGGCTTCGGCGGCACCACGATCACCAGCGAGGTTCAGCTCGACATCAACAACCTGGCAGGTGGCGCGTGCGGCCCCGCGGGCCCGATGCGCTGCCTGCGTGTGCGCGCCGCGCCCGGTGGCCTGGTGCGGGTGTGCGACCCGCAGCTGCCGCTCGGTGACAGCCGTTCGTGCTTCTGAAGGACCGAACATGCGCAAGCCCCAAGCACAAGGCGGTTTCCTGGTCATCGAGGCGCTCATCGCGATCCTGATTTTCTCGCTCGGCATCCTCGGTCTGGTCGCGATGGGCGGCACGGCCATTGGCGCGCAGTCCGACGCGCGTTTTCGCACCGACGCGGCCGCACTGGCCGACGAGATCGCCAACCAGATCGCGGTCAGCGTGGCGCGCAGCACCACGCCTGTGGTTGGCGACGACCCGATTCTGCAGGCTTCGCTGAACACCTTTGCCCACCTGCCCACCGGCGCTGCGGGCCCGGCGGGTTGCCCGTTCGGTGGTGCGCCTTCGGCCCAGCCGGTGGTCGTTGCCTGGGCTGCAAATGTTCTCAACGGGCCTCGCAGGCTGCCCGGGGCCACGGCCACCAGCCAGCAGATTCTCGTGAACACCGGCGTCGGCGCGTTCAACCGGGTCGACATCACGGTCTGCTGGCAGACGCCGAACGACCAGGCCATGCGCCGGCACACGCTGGTGACCTACGTCAACTGATGCGCACCATGAAGCAGCTTCACAAACACACGCTTGGCCCGCGCGGAGCGCGTGGCTTCAGCCTGGTCGAGATCCTGGTCGGCGTGGCCATCGGCGTGGTCGGCATGCTCGTCATCTTCAAGACCATCGCCACCTGGGACACGCACACCCGTTCCACCACGGCCGGCAGCGACGCGCAAAGCGCCGGTGCGCTGGCCATGTTCAACGTCGAGCGCGACATCAAGCAGGCCGGCATGGGATTCATGGGCATCGGCCCGGCACTTCCGCCACCTGCACCGCCGCTCAGCTCGCTCGGTTGTGCGGTCAGCGGCGTCGACACGCAGACCGGCCGGAACCTGGCCTTCAACATGGTTCCGGTCGAGATCGTGCTGAACGCGGGCCAGCCCGACACCCTCAACGTGCTCTACGGGAACTCGCCCTTCTTCGTTTCGGAAGAGCGCTTCACCGCATCCACCGCCACGACCAAGACGCTCGACCGCCGCAATGGGTTCAAGACCGGCGACTTGGCCATCGCCGCGGTCGGCGCGAACTGCAACCTGCTGCAGGTGACCGACGACACCAATGCCGACGGCAAGACCATCACGCATGCCGACGGCGTGAACTTCCCCAATTTCTATGCGGTGCCGGCCGCTCCCATGATGGCGCGCTACAACTCGGCCGCGCTGCCCGTGCTCGGAGCGCTCGGCACCATCTACAGCCTGGGCCCGACGCCTCGACGCGCCTCGTGGGTGGTCAACACGGCCGCCGGAAACCTGACCAGCACCGAACTGTTCGGCGGCGCTCCCGCTTTTGTCGTCGGGGAGGGCGTGGTCAACATGAAAGCGCTCTACGGGCTCGACACCAACGCCGACCGCGTGGTGGACACGTGGACCAACGTCACGCCGACCACGCCTGCGGGCTGGGCCCAGGTGCTTTCGGTGCGTGTGGGCATGCTGGTGCGCAGCCGGCAATTCGAAAGAACCGCTGACCAGAGCGCCTCGGGCGTTCCGAACGCGGTCACGCCGAACGTGCCCAACTGGTCGGGC
>JANOBN010000604.1:0-4210 GCA_031411675.1 Bacteroidota bacterium
CATTGATAAAAAGGGCTGCCCCCGCCGTTTACAGGTATAGCATTAAATATAACACCAGTACCGGTACAGATAATCGGCGCATTTGTGCTGATTGTAACAGCAGGTGTAACATTGGTGTTTACTGTCATCACAATGGAATTGGAATTAGCTGTTGATGAAGTCAGATAATAGGCATTGCTTGTAATGCTACAGGTTATAACATCTCCGCTTGCAAGAGAGGAAGTGGTATAGGTAGACCCTGTTGTAATGTTAACGTTGTTTTTTTTCCATTGATACAAGGGTGCACTTCCGCCATTAATTACAGTTGGTATTGTAAATGTAGCGGACGTGCCTGAACAAATTGTAGTAGCACTTGCAGCTATGGTGATGGATGGAATAAGTGTTCCGTTGTATTGTGCTGCTGTTCCGGGTACGGTATTATGAGCACCGGTTGGACCTGTGTTTCCCGCTTGAACAACGCCATAATAACTTCCATAAAATGTGTATGGAAATGTAGGTAACAAATTTGCATCAATGGTAACAAAGTATGCATAAGTTCCTGCCGGATATTCCGGTGTTACGCAAAATCTTCCGTTGCGTGCATCCAGATCGCCTGATCCCGCCGTGTAAATCCAGTCTTGTAAAAAACAACCCGCCGGATAAGTAGTACTTACCGCCGGCCCGTTAACTCTTGTAGTAGCGGATGACACCACATAACTTGACTTCATTCGTTTGATATTTCCTAATCCAAGCGTATCAGAATATGCATAAGCGCCATAAACGGGAAAACCATCTAAAGCATATCCGATAATTGGTGAATGATGTGTGCTGTCTGCTGAATTGTATAAACACTTAGGATGTACATGATGATGATACTCTCCGTTTGGTGCAGGATGCCCCAGACAATTATCAAATCCTGATCCTTCCCAGTAATAAGCATTACGGAACCATACTCCTGCATTGTTGTACGACATTGCATCACTTACATTAAATATACTTACACCGTTTGTCCACACACCAATATGACCAAGACCAACGCTTGTTACAGTGCCGTTATTTTTAAGCGGTTTACGGGTAATTTTATAACAAAAGTTTTCATTGATCGGAGTACTTGGATTGCCGGGCCATGGGCCAATACTATATCCCGGTATACAAGTGCATGTTACATAAACATCATTTGCAGTACTGTCTATTCTTTGTACGTTAGATGATATATTGTTGTATCCTGTAGCTCCTGTAAGATTACGAATCCAGGAATATACTGATGGATTATTTTGCGCAGGTGAAGAAATACTTAGGGATATAAAAACGATTGTAAGAATATATCTTTTGAAATATATATTTAATTTTAAAACGATTGAATTGATCATTGTAGCCACTAATTAATTTTTAATGATTTTATAAATTAATGAATTAGCATTAATAATTTTTAAATAATATACTCCGGAATGTAAATCTGAAAAGTCCATTGATTCAATTTTATTACCTGCATAAATTAATTGCCCGAAACTGTTTCGTAATTCATATTCTTCTTTCCCACTGGTTTTTTTCACTTTTAGATAAGAATGTAATGGGTTGGGATAAATAATCGCTTGAATGTTAGCGGTTTCATTTTCTGTTATTTCTGATATACTATTGCAAAAATTTCCGCTGCCAAGAAGATTGGTCATTGCAGTGCATAAATAATTGTAATTAATAATATTCGTAGCGGAAAGTGTTCCGGTAAGAAGATTGTTTGTTTCCAGAGGATCTGAGGTAAGATTATAGAATTCCTGCAGACCATAGTTAAAGTTTATCAATTTATAATCTGAATTGCGAATTGCTTTTCCGTCTGATGAATCGGTTGTCAACTTAAATATTTCGCAAAATGACCAGGGACGAACTATATTACTTAGATTAAGAATAACGGGTAATATGCTTTTGCTGTCTACAGGCTTGTTTACCGGAATTTGTGATTGCCAATTGTTGTATCCAAACAATTCAAGCACTGTGGAAAATATATCTGCTGTGTTTACTAATGCATCAGTTGCTCTTCCCGGGTTTACAACGGAAGGGCCGGAAATAATAAATGGAACATGAACTCCGTATTGATAAACCGTTCCTTTAGCATGGTCAGTGCTTGCAATTTGAGCGGTACGCTGAGTGTTGCCATTATCTCCAATAAATATAAAATCAGTGCTGTCTAATCTATTCAGTACTTGCAACGAATCGAATAATCTCCCGATTTCATGATCAAGCGCTTCAAGATCTGCTTTAAAATAAGATTTAGGATTTGCGTTGATGTCTTGTTGTATTCCGGATAATGAAGTATTAGTGTAGAATCCTGACGGAGGTAAATGAAGCGGTTCATGCGGGGCATTAAAAGCCAGCCATAAAAAAAACGGTTTTGCATTTTGTGTTTTTATCCAGGAAACAGCATTATTGACATTTTCTGATGTGGCATATGTTGTGATGGTACTTGAAACGCCATTGGTATATTTTGTCCAATTGTAAAAATCAGGTAGTGCACCAATAAAAGGACCCTCAAAATGGTCGTAACCTAAAACATTGGGATATAGTAATTGTGAAACAGGCATGGCCTGATGTAAATGCCATTTTCCAATGTCAGCTTTTCCGATATTGGCATTATATATATTCAATAAACGGGGTATAGTAACTTCTGAAGTATCGAGCTGACCGGAGCCACCTGTTCCTCCAACAATTCCACCAACACCGGTACGAAAACTGTATCTCCCGGTTAAAATACCCGAACGGGTGGAAGAGCATACCGGATTCGACATAGCATTATTGAACTGTATACCTTTACTTAACAATGATCTGATATTAGGTACATCAGCAGTATCGCCATGAATTGGATAAAACCCGAAGTAATCAGGACTAAGATCATCAGCAATAATTAATATTACATTATGTTGAGCCTTTACCAGTAACATTAATGACAGAAAGGTGAATATGAGTAGTGCTCTTTTCATGTTATTTATTAATTTCTGAATTTAATCTGGCAACCTATGCTGCTTGTTTTCACTGTCCTAACCGGGTTTCCAGATAATAAATCATCAACAGCATTTTCTACAAAACGGTTTTTGACATTTTCAGGCGCCGCACCATTATCATCAATGGCACCACTATATTTTATAATTAACTCATCATTTTCTTTCCATAAAACATAAGCATGAGGAGTTTTCTGGGCATTAAAGTTTTTTGCTGCTTCCTGCATATTGTCATATAAATACGGGAAATTAAAATGTTCGTTTTTGGCTTTGCTTACCATGCTTTCATAGTTGTCCTCTTCAAATACAAGAGTATCTGTTGAGCTGATAGCAATAACCGGGATTTCTGATGCAGCATATTTGCTATTCAGGTTGTTTAACCTCTCCGGATATAATTTAGCAAACGGACAATGATTACAAGTGAATACAATAATAAAACCTTTTGCATCGGGATAATCGCTCAAAGAAACATATTTACCATCTACATTTAATAAACGAAAATCTTTAATTTTTTCCGGCTGCTCAGCATTGATAAAGCTGAGTAACCCGGTTAATACGGTTACCGGCAATAAGATTTTAAGGAAAAATTTATTGGAGATACGCATGTTATGTTATTCCTTAATGAATTTTTTTGTAGTGGTGATTTTTGTTTTTTCATCGGTAAGCTGCAGGAAATAAATGCCGGTATTCAAATGACTTATGTCAATTCCATTTTTCGTTTCAGGGCGTGGAAGCATATATACAGTGCGCCCATACGCATTGTTAATTTTTATGTAGTAAGCTGAACTTTCATGATCTTCAAAGGATATATATAATTTATCGGTGGCAGGATTCGGGTAAATTGAAAAATCTTTTACTTCTGGTTTTACATTTATCCCCGTTGTAGCGCCTGTAACAACAAATTGTCCCATCATTCCTTCGTCCTCGTGCAATGATATATGACAATGATACATAAATGGGTGTATGCTGTCTGCATAATCCTCAAACTTCGCAATGAACTTTACAACGCTATTGGCACCACCCGGCCCCAATGCTTTTCCGGGAACAAAAACTACATCTTTCCATCCTGCTTGTGCCGCCGCAGGAGCCGCACCATTCACAGAAATAATATTAAATTCTACATCATGGATATGAAAGGGATGTCCAAAAGCAGAAGAACTGGTTATCTGCCAGATTTCCGTATTGCCAATCGGAACCTGGTATTCATTATAGTTAATGTCAAAAAGTTTATGATTTATTAT
>JANOBN010000605.1:0-3783 GCA_031411675.1 Bacteroidota bacterium
GTTTAATCATGTTACCATAGTAGCGCTTCCAGTTATTGGCTTTATCAAACAGCTCTAACTCATTACCTATGTAGTGTTCAACGTCAATCATGAAATAGTTTCTATGGATTCAATAAAGTCTTTGTAATCAGTGGCGGGAATAAAATGCTTTTGGGTGCGGTAAGTAAGTACGACAAATACCAGGAAAAGTGAAATTAAAAAAGCCTGAAAGATGATTATGGAAAAAGCTAATACTAGAAAAGATGCCCAGCCGGGAATAGCAAATGGTGTAAACAAACGAATGGAAGAAACTACAATGATACCGGCAACAGCGATTGATATTAGTCCTACGGAAAATAAAAGTAACCGGACTGCAACAGTTTCAATATGTACAGAAACGGCACTCATCCCGTGCATAATCAAAGCCGGAAAATTCATTTTTGATTCGCCTGCAAGACGTTTACCTCTTTCCAAAGGCACACTGGTATAACGCATCTTAGATTTTATTACGCCGCCGGAGAAATGATTCCATATTTCAGAAACATAAACAATGTTTTTCAGAAGCGAGGAAGGAATAATGCAAAAGTTACCGAATTCGATAGTAATTCCGGTAAGCATTCTAAACACCATTTTATATATAACATAGAAGAAGCGAAAGGTCCTGCTTTCCTGACGTTTTGTTCTTCGTGCAAACACAATCTGATCTTTATTGGCAATTGCGCCCTTTACCAGTTCAGGAATATCTTCCGGCTTATCTTCACCGTCAGCATCCATTACCAGCACATAATCTGCATCATTTTGAAAGCGGGCATGTGTTATACCAATAGCAATAGCCCTTTGATGACCAATATTTCTGTTAAGATGCACAATTTCCAGAGGAAGCAACTTCCATTCCCGTATTTCGTCCGTTAGAGGCCGGGTACTGCAGTCATTTACAACAACCAGGGAGCAACGATAAGAATTACCCTGAGAAACTGCATGAATCTGATTGACAAGCTTTAACAAAGCCTCCCAATCATTAAATGCCGGTATTACGATTTTGATATTCACAGTGGTGGCAACAAAGATAATTTTAAAAATTAAAGACAGAATAACGGGGTTTTTACGAGAAACCGGGCTATTTGTTACCTTAGTACTATAGCAGCAGAAACCAAAGTATCAGAGTGAACAGATATCCGTTTTAGCCTTTACACTTTAAGTTAATTTAAAATGATAATAAGTAATAGTCCAACCTGTTAGCCGTTTTTTTATTTTAGCCGGATGGAAATCCCATTTAAAATTAAAAAAAGCACTTCTATATTATTTCAGATCCTTGCTTTTAACTTCTTCTTTGCCTGTAAACCAGTTGCTGCACCAAAAGAGGATGCAGTAAATCAGGAAACAACAACTGTTAAAGAATCACCTTCCATTAATGCAGAAATACCGGAAAAAGGTGTTGTTCATGCCTCCTTATCCACTGCATTTGATCCTTCAGTTACTTATGCTATATATATTCCGCAGAGTTGTAAAACCGGTAAGAAATGGCCTTTTCTTTTGTTATTTGATCCGCAGGGCAATGGCAAATTACCGCTAAATAACTATAAAGACCTTGCCGAAAAGCATGGTATGGTAATGATCTGTTCCAATACTTCAAAAAATGGTAATGATCCTGTTCAAACAAATCGTATTGTTCAAACACTTTTAATGGAAATGTTTAAACGCTATCCATCTGACTCCACAAGAATATATAGTGGTGGATTCAGCGGAGGCGGCAGGGTTGCTGTGATGGCCAAATCATTCTATCCACAACTTAAAGGAATTATCAGTATTGCTGCAGGAAGTCTTCCCGATCCTTCTAAGACCTGCCGTTATATTGCCATAGCCGGTCGTCAGGATTTTAATTATCGTGAAGTGGTGGAATCAGGCAAAAAACTAAAATCTTCCGGTAATCCTTATGTTGTTTTATTTCATAATGGTATCCATGAATGGAGTCCTGTTGATGTAATGAATAAAGCTTTATTATTACTGGATGCAGATGCCATGCGGAATAATACGTTAGCAAAAAATAAACAACCCTATACCGAACTGGCAAAGGAAGCCGTTCAGGAGGCAGGTTCGCTGGAGCGTTCCGGTGATGTTATCAGCGCAGCAGAACAATTATCCTTCGCACTGGAATGTTTGAATGGAATTGCTGCTGATGAAGCACTCAGCAAATATTATGAAAAACTGAAGAGTTCTCCATTATATAAAAAGAAGCAAAAAGAAGCAGTTGATCTGGACGCAGAACAGGACGTTTTAGTTCGCCGGTATCTTCAAAAAGTAGGAGCTCCTATTGAAGGATGGAAAAAAGATATTGCGCAGCTTAATTCTGAGATGAGTAATCTGAAAGATTCACCCAGATCTTTTATGCTTAAAAGGATGCTAGCTTCTGTCAGCATCCAATGTTATATGCTATGTAAACAAAATATTAATGGTGACTTAGCAAAAGCAGGTTACCTCGTGGAGTTATACTTGCTTGTTGATCCTACCAATAAAGAATCCAATTACTATTCTGCAATCATTTATGCCAGAAATAATCAACGTGATCAGGCATTGAAGGCGCTTGACAACAGTGTTAAATACGGATTCGCAGATAAGCAATTGTTATTGCAGGAAAGTGCTTTACAAAACTATCAGTCAGTGCAGCAATTTAATGATATCCTGAACAAGATTGATCAGGCACAATACAAATAATGCATTCATTATTTTCATTTTAATAATATATAAAGATTATGATACCTTCCATTCGTAAAAAATACAACAGTGAATTTCGTCAGGATAATTATCTTGCTTTTATTAAGGAAATGAACAGCACTTTTAATTATGATATTGAATTCCGTATTTCAGAAACACCTGTTTTTGTTCCGAAATATTTGGGAAAACGTATAGAGCAAGCCGGAGAAGATATTATTGATGTGTTACTTCGTCCTGATCTGAAAAAATTAACGGAGAATGCAGTTCCATCGCATTTAAGAGTCCCAGGCGAAGATGATCATACGCATTTACTTGCTGTGGACTTTGCAATTTGTCAGGATGAAAAAGGGGAATACATTCCTAAACTGATAGAGATGCAGGGATTTGCTTCCTTATATTGTTATCAGGAGTGGCTTTCACAGATGTACCGTAAGTATTTTTATATCCCGGAAGGATTTGATAACAAATTCAACAATTACACCCATGAGGGCTATATTGAACGTTTAAAGAAAGTGGTAATTGGTAATCATATGCCAGAGAATGTGGTTTTATTAGAAGTTGAACCCTGGAAACAAAAAACGCAGATTGATTTTTATTGTACACAATTATACCTTGGAATTAAGGCTATCTGCCTGAGTGAAGTAATAAGAGAAGGCAGAGAATTATTTTATATGCTGAACAATAAGAAGACAAAAATTCACCGTATTTATAACAGAGTAATTTTTGATGAACTGGTACAACGCGATGATTTGAAACGGCAATTCAATATGACGGAGGAAGTTGATGTGGAATGGGTGGCTCATCCAAACTGGTTCTTTCGAATCAGCAAGTACACCATGCCATTTATTAAGAGTGAGTATATACCGGAAACTTTCTTCGTAAAAGATCTTAAAACTATTCCTGATGATCTGGAAAACTGGGTATTAAAGCCACTCTTCAGTTTCTCCGGACAGGGTGTAGTTTTTGATGTTACGGCTGATGATATTAATAAAGTATCTGATCCTTCTAATTATATTTTGCAACGCAAAGTGGTATATGCACCTGCTGTGGAATCCCCGACGGGACCTGTTAAATGCGAAGTGAGGATGCTTT
>JANOBN010000606.1:0-2764 GCA_031411675.1 Bacteroidota bacterium
TTTTTCTGAATTCAGGATTTGTGGTTAGGTCATCAATATATATAGCTTTTCCCCATGCATGAGGAAAAACGGCTATAATCTGATTTACATAGAGGAAAATTCCAAAGCAGCAGCTGCCTGCGGCTATCGTTATACAGAACATCTTGCATGGGGAAAAGCTATATATATTGATGACCTAACCACAAATCCTGAATTCAGAAAAAAAGGATATGCCAAACAACTGCTCGATTTTGTTTTTGAGCAGGCCAAAAAAACCGGCTGTCGTCAGCTTCATCTCGACTCCGGTTGCAATTCCGGGCGTTATGATGCACATCGTTTATACTTGAAATACGGCTTTAATATTACCAGCCATCATTTTGCAATGGAAATTAAATAAAAAACCCGGGTTTTTGGCCCGGGTTAAATAATCTCTAAGAATGTTAGTGAGAAACAACAAACTTTCTTGTCTGAATATTTTTATCACCTTTTATTTTGAGGTAGTAAATTCCTGATGAAAACGCTTCTGTTGATATTGTTTTATGAATAACGGTTTCTACAACATTAAATGATTCCTGATAAACAATTTCGCCTAATACATTCTCCACCCGGATTTCTCCTTTTGAAGTATTCAACTTCATATTCAGTGTAAGATTTTTATCGGCAGGATTAGGGAAAATATTCAGGATTTCAACCGGTGATACATTTTCAATTCCGGCAACAGCCTGATCATAAACACTGAATTCATCTACTAAGGCTTCAATAAGGCTGCCTGCATTTGCATCTTCCGCAATAAAACGCATCCAGACATTTGCAGAAGGGGTGATATAATCACTCACACGGATTACAACGTTTCTCCAGCTATGGTCTGCTATTCTTGTATTTTCAACCGGTAAATAGGTTGCCCCTCCATCAGATGATATATCAACTTTCCAGAAATCTGTACCGGGTGTAGAACCCTGATCATTAGAATACCATCTGTAATATTCAATTGCAGGATTTGTATAAGCAGATAGATCTATGCCTTGCAATTCAAGAGTAGTAAAACCACCATCCACATCATTAGTGCCGGCAGTTGCACCTGCGGGTGCATTACCTGTATACATACAAACAGAACCACCGGGCGTAACCTGCGTATTAGGTTGCACAGTTACGCCATTTACTTCCGTAGAAACCGGCACGCCGTATTCCCAAATTCCGGTGGTTGCATTGTCACTTGGAATGCCGGTAGACCAATTACCGATGTTAACATCAAAATCATCTGTCATTAGTAAATTATATCCTACTCTTATATAATAAGGGATGTTCGGATCAACCGCTTCAGCTCCTGATGGTTTAACATTACTTTTTATACCATTAATGTCCTCCACATATATATAATATTTTACAACCGTTCCAACAGGTTGTCCGGGTATGTCAACAGTATAATCTATTCCATTAGTGCTTGTCATAGGAAGTGTTGACCAGACATTAGAATTATTCAATGCATAATCACATTTTACACCTGCAAACGTCCAACTAAACGCAGGATTTACATTGGTTAAAACTGCATCAATGGTAATTGGTAAAAAGTCCGGCACTTCCTTTACTTGCGTATGTGCCAGATTAGCAGTTGCAAGAAAAGTGATACCATGTAAAGCAAATGCATTGGCTATTGCAAGAACATGGGGAGTACCATTATTAAGATTTGCATCGTTATCATCAGCATATAAAGCATCAATTAAAATATCAAGATACACCTGACCTTCTGTGCCATTTGGTCCATTTGCCAGGCCGGTTAATGATTCTGTAAATAATGCAGCCATTGAATCTACTGAGCCCAGGTTTAATGCAACATCCCACCATGCACCGCAAATTATCTCACCATCACTATGAACTTCTCCCACTAAATTTTGTGGATATACTTTTCGTTGTACCCCATTTTGAAAATCATAATTACGAACAAAAACCGTAGGGTCGGTATCATTAAATCCTATGCCAAGCACAGGGTTATTGGTAATACAAATTGCCCATACATCAGAATAACCTTCTCCCATTCCTCCATTCTGAAAGGTTGTACCATTAGCAGAGTAATATACATTTGAAATACCATGACCATATTCATGATATACTACATCATTAACTAAAGAAAGAGGATTACATCCGCCTGCCTGAGCATAAAAATTAAGCCCTCCATTATAAAATGCATTGCAATTTCCATCAGTACGTTCTACTCTGATATTAATCGGGAAATCAAGACCTGTAAAACCCGGTAACATTGACTTCATATAATCATGTACAATGTTGGTATGATAATAAGCGGAAAGATGACTTAGTGTGGAAGTTGGGTCGAATGAAAGTGTATTAGATCCTGTTACCAAGTTTGCAGTGAAGCTTTGCAATGTGGAACCATTCTGTCCGGTGAATACTTTGCCAAATGGACCTTCCAGAGTTAATGTTGCTGAAGTAGTTCCATTCGGAAGAACCAGAAATCCATTTTCATCTGTATTATACAGTGAACCTGCGTCTACAGAAATATATTGAAGCGGAACTGATGAACTTGCATTATAAGGATGTGTTGGGTATACGGTTCCATTAATATTCAGTGTTGTTCCTCCCGGATTAAAATGCACTACTTTATTTGCACGATAAAGAATTGCACCGGTATGTGCATCCACTAAAGTGTAGTATGAGGCCGGTTCACCTTCGTTGGTAAAATCGATGGCGAGTTCATATACCAAACGGTTATCATAGGAATGAAAAGCAGGAACCGGTAAAATTTTAAGTGCCGGCTGTGCTGTTACAACAG
>JANOBN010000607.1:0-10239 GCA_031411675.1 Bacteroidota bacterium
CATTGATAAAAAATAAGAGGCAAGTTTCAATCTGTAGCAATCCTAACAGACCGACAGTGCAACAATGAACAGACAGACAAACGACATAAAAGCCAACCACACATTTAGCAAATTTGGTTTTGCCCGACACACAAGCCAACACTTCGCAAAACCAAAAGAGCTAAATTTTGCCAACGCACCCGACCAGAATACTAACTTTACAAACTGACAAAAAGAAAATAAAATATGTTCGAACAAACCTTTAAGAATATAGACGACATACTGCACAAAGACGCAGGTTGTGGAAGTGAATTAGATTATGTGGAACAAACCTCTTGGGTGCTGTTCCTCAAATACCTTGACGATTTAGAAAAAGATAAAGCAACGGCTGCTGAACTTTCCGGCAAAACATATACAAACATAATTGATAAAAAATTTCAATGGTCTACATGGGCTGCCCCAAAAGATAAGAAAGGCATACTTGACCACCACAAAGCACTTACAGGTGATGACCTAAGCGACTTTGTAAACATAAAGTTGTTTCCTTATTTGAAGAAGTTCAAGGCAGACGCAACTGGCCCCGACACCATTGAATATAAAATTGGTGAGATATTTAGTGAACTGAAGAACCGAATACAAAGTGGTTACAATTTGCGGGAGGTAATAAACCGCATTGACGAACTTCGTTTTAGAACCCATGCTGAAAAGCATGAAATGAGCCACCTCTACGAGGACAAGATTAAAAATATGGGCAATGCAGGGCGTAACGGTGGAGAATACTACACGCCACGACCGTTAATTAAAACCATTGTAAAAGTGGTAGCCCCAGAAATAGGAAACAAAATTTATGACGGTGCAGTAGGTTCAGCAGGCTTCTTGGTGGAAGCGTTTGAGTATTTAAAGCACAGCAAAAAACTAACTACTGCCGATGTAACCACCTTACAGAAAAAAACCTTTTACGGCAAAGAGAAAAAATCATTGGCTTACATCATTGGCACCATGAATATGATTTTGCACGGAGTGGAAGCACCCAACATTGTGCATACCAACACCCTTGCCGAAAACCTTGCCGACATACAGGAAAAGGACCGTTACGATATAGTGTTGGCTAATCCGCCATTTGGAGGAAAAGAAAGAGCCGAAGTGCAACAGAACTTCCCCATAAAAACGGGTGAAACGGCCTCTTTGTTTTTGCAACACTTTATTAAAATACTGAAAGCAGGCGGCAAAGCAGGTGTTGTTATTAAAAATACTTTTTTGAGCAATACAGACAATGCCAGTGTGAGTTTGCGAAAGTTGCTTTTGGAAAACTGCAACCTGCATACTGTGTTGGATTTGCCGGGTGGTACGTTTACCGGTGCAGGAGTAAAAACGGTGGTATTGTTTTTTGAAAAAGGAAGTGCAACCAAAAAAGTTTGGTTTTACCAACTGAACTTAGATAGAAACCTGGGCAAGACCAATGCCCTGAACGAAAAAGATTTGGCAGAATTTGTGGCACTGCAAAAAACAAAAAAGGAAAGCGAAAACTCCTGGAGCATTGATGTAAAGAAAATTGACCAAGCCACCTTTGACCTAAGTGCTAAAAACCCCAACAAAAAAGAAGAAGCCGCTTTACGCCAACCACAAGAAATTTTGGAGGAAATGAAAGCACTGGACGAGGAAAGTGCGGATATTTTAAATTCAATATTGGAACTAATATGAAGAATTATAAAACGATAAAATCCGTAAAATCAGTGCAATCGATTAAATCCGTGATTCAGACAAAAAGTGCCGATATTTTAAACTCAATTTTTGAATTGATATGAAACAAGGTTGGGAAATAAAAACACTTTGGGATATAAGTGAAATAATAAATGGAGGAACCCCTGATACTACTGTCTCAAAATTTTGGGATGGTGAAAATCTTTGGATTACGCCAAAGGATATGGGTAAATTAGAAAGTATTTATGTTGATGACACACTTAGAAAGATTACTGATGAAGGTTTGAAAAATTCTTCTGCTAAAATTCTTCCACCAAATTCAATAATACTTTCGTCAAGAGCACCAATTGGACATTTAGCAATAAACACAAAACCAATTTCAACAAATCAAGGTTGCAAAGGACTTGTTCCCAAAAAAGGAATAGATACATTATTTCTGTATTACTTTTTATCAAAGTCAGTTGATTTATTAAACAGTTTAGGAACTGGTGCAACATTCAAAGAATTATCAGGCTCAAAATTAGGAACGGTTGAAATCCCCCTTCCACCCCTTCCCGAGCAACAACGCATCGTAGCCATATTAGATGAAGCCTTTGCAGCCATAGCCAAGGCAAAAGCCAATGCCGAACAAAACCTCAAAAACGCCAAAGAACTTTTTGAAAGTTATTTGCAAGAGGTGTTTGAGAATAAAGGGGAGGGTTGGGAAGAGAAGAATTTGGAAGATTTAGCAGACGAAAAATGCACCTTGTCTTATGGCATCGTTCAACCAGGAGATGAATATGCGGATGGGTTGCCAGTCATTCGCCCAACTGATTTAACAAGGAGATATATTAGTTTGAAAGGACTGAAAAGAATTGACCCAAAATTAGCCGATGGTTACAAAAGAACTAAACTAATTGGTGATGAACTATTGCTTTGTGTACGGGGAACAACGGGTGTTGTTTCAATTGCAACAAAAGAATTAAAAGATGCAAATGTTACACGAGGCATTGTTCCAATTCGCTTCAATTTAAAACTCATTAATCAAGAGTTTGGATATTATTTGCTCATTTCAAATTACATTCAAAAGCAAATTAAAGCTAAAACATATGGAGCAGCATTAATGCAAATCAATATTGGTGATTTAAGAAAAATCAATACACCATATCCAAGTTTAAAGGAACAAAAGTCAATAGTTCAGAAACTTGATTTACTAAGAACAGAAACAAAGAAACTTGAAGGTGTCTATTTGAACAAAGTAAATAGTTATGATGAACTGAAAAAATCCGTTTTGCAAAAAGCGTTTAGCGGGCAATTGTCTGAATCACGGATTCTCACAGATTAAGAGATTACACAGATTAAAATGGTACAGAGATAAATAGATTAGACAGATTATGAGTGCAGATTTAAGATTTAAGGACATCACCGAGAAGATAATTGGAGCTTCGTTTGAAGTTCATAAGTTTCTTGGCAATGGTTTTCAAGAAGTTATTTACCAAAGGGCTTTAGCCTATGAAATGCGTAAAGCCGGGTTAGAGTTTGCAAGAGAAATAGAACAGGATATTTTTTATAAAGAATTAGAAGAACCTATTGGAACAAGAAGAGCTGATTTTGTAGTTGAGGGCAAAATATTGGTTGAATTAAAGGCAATTATTCAATTAGAAGATGTTCATTTGGCACAGGCATTAAATTATTTGAAAGCATACAAACTAGAAGTAGGTTTATTAATCAATTTTGGTAGCAAGAGTTTAACGTTTAAAAGATTGGTTTTATAAGTCTGTGAAATCAACTAATCCATTAAATCCGTGATTCAGACAAAAGAAGCAGTATGAACGAAGCAGAAACAAGAGCAGAACTCATAGACCCCAAGTTAAAGGCTTGTGGATGGGGCGTTGTTGAAGGCTCTAGAATCCTTCGTGAATACAACATTACCGCAGGTAAAATACAAACAGGTGGAGTAAGGGCAAAAAAACTAACTGCCGATTATGTATTGGTTTACAAAGGAATTAAACTGGCGATAGTAGAAGCGAAAAGCGATGATTTAGGCGTTGGCGAAGGTGTGGCACAAGCCAAACAATATGCAGAGAAACTGAAATTAGAAACGACCTATTCCACCAACGGAAAAGAGATTTATAGTATCTGTATGAAAACAGGTGCAGAAGGTTTAGTAACAAATTACCTAACACCTGAAGAACTTTGGAATAAAACTTATGCCGTTCAAAACGAATGGAGAGAAAAATTTGCTGCTATTCCTTTTGAAGATATTGGAGGAACAAAAGGAGCAAGATATTATCAGGAAATTGCGGTCAACAACACTTTAGAAGCCGTTGCCAATAATGCAGACCGCATTTTATTAACCCTTGCCACAGGCACGGGAAAAACATTTATTGCTTTTCAAATTGCGTGGAAATTATATCAAACCCGCTGGAATTTAAAACGTGACGGCAGCCGCAGACCACGCATTTTATTTTTAGCCGATAGAAATATTTTAGCCGACCAAGCCTACAATGCTTTTTCAGCATTTCCCGAAGATGCTTTGGTTCGGATAAACCCAAAAGAAATACGCAAAGGCGGACGAGTGCCAACAAACGGCAGCATCTTCTTTACAATTTTTCAAACCTTTATGAGTGGTAATGACAAGGAAGGAAAACCAGTTCCGTACTTTGGTGAATACCCAAAAGACTATTTTGATTTTATCATTATTGACGAGTGCCACCGAGGCGGAGCAAACGATGAAGGAAACTGGAGAGGCATTTTAGAATATTTTTCGCCAGCCGTTCAGTTGGGGTTAACCGCAACTCCAAAACGCAAAGACAATGTAGACACTTACAAATATTTTGGTGAACCAGTTTACATCTATTCTCTCAAAGAAGGTATCAACGATGGTTTCCTTACGCCTTTCAAAGTAAAACGTATCAAGACCACGCTTGACGATTATATCTACACTAGTGATGACCAATTAATAGAAGGCGAAATTGAAGAAGGTAAATTGTATACCGAACCCGACTTCAATAAAATAATTGAGATAAAAGCAAGGGAGACAAAGCGAGTTCAGATTTATATGGACGATGCAAATCAAAAGGAAAAAGCAATAATTTTTTGTGCTACACAAGACCATGCTGCTGCAGTCCGTGATTTGGTAAATCAATACAAGAAAAGCACTGACCCGAATTATTGCGTTCGTGTAACTGCAAACGATGGCGAAATAGGCGAACAGTTTTTGAGAGAGTTTCAGGACAACGAAAAAACAATCCCAACCATTTTAACCACTTCGCAAAAACTCTCCACTGGAGTTGATGCAAGAAATATTCGCAACATCGTTTTGATGCGACCGGTAAACTCCATGATAGAGTTTAAGCAAATTGTAGGACGCGGCACGCGTTTGTTTGATGGCAAAGATTTTTTTACAATCTATGATTTTGTAGATGCGTATCACCATTTTCAAGATAAAGAATGGGATGGAGAGCCTTTGGCACCGGAACCATCAGGCCCTCCGTCGGGTCCGTGTCTTGTATGTGGACAAAAGCCATGTATTTGTTTGAGAGAGCCACATCCACCATGCTTGGTTTGTGGTCAAAGTCCCTGCATTTGTGGAAAGCGTCAAAAAAAGATAAAGATAAAGCTGCGCGATGGCAAGGAACGTGAAATCCAACACATGATTTCCACTTCGTTTTGGAGTGCAGAGGGCAAACCAATTTCAGTAGAAGAATTTTTGAATAATCTGTTTGGCGAATTACCCAACTTTTTCAAAAGCGAAGATGAGTTGCGGACACTTTGGAGCAACCCTCTTACCAGACGAACATTATTGGAGAAATTAGATGCTGCAGGTTTCGGCAAAGATGAACTAGCTACTTTGCAAAAATTGATTGACGCTGAAAAAAGCGATTTGTTTGATGTGTTGGAATATGTTTTTAATAGCGACATAAAGCCAATGACAAGAGAAGCAAGAGTAGCAGCAGCACAAGCAACAATCTTCGCATTGCTTGACAATAAACAAAAAGAGTTTATAGAATTTGTTTTGAGTAAATACATTGAGACAGGTGTTGAGGAACTTGACCAAGAAAAATTACCAATCTTGCTAACAAACAAATATCAATCTTTGGAAGATGCAAAGGACATTTTGGGAGACGTTGCAAACATCAGCAGACTCTTTATAGAATTTCAACAGCATTTATATAAACGGAAGGTAGCATAATGACACGACACAGCAAACATTGGCTCCCCCTGGCGCTAGCCATGTGCGTCTGTTTGGCGTCGCAGACTTGTGCCCTAAAATCATTAAAAATGCTGCTTAAAAAAAATTATTCCATTTAAAAGAGAGTTTCCTACAAAGAACTTTTATTTACATTCAGTTGTGATAATTTAACTCCCATTTGTCATCCTAAAATTAGGCATGAAAAACTATACATTTAAGCAAAATGTATATGTTTGTTATGCCCCGCAAGACGTGTTTTGGGGCGATCTGATGTTACCCATAATTTAAAGTATGAAACTATTTACTATTCCAATTATTCTTTTAATTGCTCTTTTAATTTCTTCTTGTTTAAATTCGAAGCAACCCACTCAAGCCAAAAAACTATATTTCTGATCCACAAATGGAATATGGGCTAACTTTTATAACTCCAAAAAAAACTAAATCTCTATTAAAAAATGATATCACAATTGAAATATTCTATGCAAATTCCGGTCTATTACACTCAAAACATCAGCAGAATTGGAATACAACAAAAGATTATAGATTGAGCATAGGTGAATTCATAGTAAAATCACATGTTAAATATTTTAACCATGCTATTTGGAAAACGTCTACCCGTATTATTTTAGTTGACAAAAAGAAAACAATTATAAGTTTAAAATATCCGTTCCTTACAACCTCAAAAGCAAAAGTTTCAATATATTAAGGCCAATTGTAATCGAGGTACTGACATTAAAAAACAAACAAATTAGGCATTCATCACAGTACTTGCATATTCAGAGCAAGTTGGCCACCTAATCCGCTTGAACGAAGTACATCTCAATTTCTCCTTTGTTCTTCGCATTCACTTTTCCCCTTGCTGTGCACACAAACACCTCTTTAACATGTTCGTATGTAGCCCCTGAAATATTGATTTGGCCTGCCTCACCACTGCTTTCCATGCGGCTGGCAATGTTTACTGTATCGCCCCAGATGTCGTAGGCGAATTTCTTTACCCCCACAATACCCGCTACCACGGGTCCAGTGTGTATGCCTATACGAATCTCGAACACCGGTTTGCCATTGCCTCTTCGCACTTCGGCATAGCGCTGCATGAAGTCGCGAATCTCGATGGCTGCGTGCACTACATCTACCGCGTTGGTTCTGGTCTGCACCGGCAGGCCGCCCGCAGCCATGTATGCATCGCCAATGGTTTTTATCTTCTCAATAGTGTAACGTTCCATTATCTCATCAAATGCTTTGAAGCAGGTGTGTATCTCCGCTACCAATTCCTGCGGTGAAAGGCTTTCGGTAATCATCGTAAATCCTTTGAAGTCTGTGAAGAGAACCGTTACTTCATCAAACAGCTTAGCATCGGCACTGCCTTTTGCCTTTAGCTCTTGTGCAGTTTCATATGGCAAGATGTTCAGCAATAATTCTTCACTTCTGGCCTTCTCCTTACTTATTTTTTTCTTCTGCAAAAAGACAACAATAAGGAAGATGAGCACTCCTGCCAAACCCACCATTGTAGTGTTGCGTAGTATCTTTTGTTTGCTTATTTCTTTGCCTTGTATCACGTTGTCTTTGCCCAGCAGCAGTATCTGGTTTTCTTTCTTTTCAGTTTCGTACTTCGTGTTCATCTCTTCCACCGCGCGGTTTTTTTCTTCATTGAAGATAGAATCTTTAGTGGCCATGAAGAGCTCGTGGTAGCGCAGCGCATTTTTGTAATCTCCCTCTTCAGTGCTGATTCTGTACAACAAATTGTAGCACATCTTATTCAGGCTAATGTCGCCATTGGAGGCCGCCAGAACTTCGTTTGCATAAAGGGCAGCTTTCTCCTTTTGCCCTAGCTCAAAGTATTTCTCTGCAATGTCTAAGGTGATCTGGTTTAAATAAAACTGATTCTGGTCTTTGCGGGCATAGTCGAGTGCCTTTTGGTAATCTTTAAGTGCTTCATTAGGGTCAGCCTGCAATTCAGCCCTATACCAATACACCGTGCAGAAGTTGGTATACAGATTGTTTTTGGTGGTGATGTCCAGCGCCTCATTCACATAATACAATGCAGAGTCAGCCATGCCCTTGCCCCTATAGAGATCATATAGTCCCAGATAGGCAAGGATAGATTGGTTTAGGCTACCCGAAGACTTGTAATAAGGCAACGATCGCTTGTAGTTCTCTACTGCCAGATCATACTTGCCTTGGTCGCTCAGCGCACTAGCTAATGCGCTGTAGGCTAAACAAAGCGTTAGCGGATCATTTATTTTTTCAGAAGCCTCCACAGCTTTTAATGCGTAATAAAAACAACTATCTACGCTACTAAGCATATAAAAAGCAGAGGAGTGATTCCAGTAAGCCTTACTGAGTTGTTGCGTAGTGAGGAAGTTCCCCGACTTGTCTTTCAAAATATCGTTCACCGCCATGCGCGTGCATATCAGAGCCGAGTCGTATTTGGCAAGAAACAAGTAGGACCGAGACATCTCGCAATGTGCTACGGACATGCTAAGGTAGTCGTTGTCCTTAGCGAATTCACTAAGTGCATATTCTATGTATGGGAGGTACTCACGCGGATTGCCGAAGATTTTCGTGTTGCCTTCCCACATCTTAGCCATGCCCATGCCTTTGTGGTAGTTTATTTTCTGAGCAAGCGCAAATGTTTTTTGTGCAAGCGCTAAGGACTTGTCCGCGCTGTCTGTGCAAAGGTCATAGGCCATCGCATTCATGGCATCAATGCGAAGCCGCGGGTCTGTAGTGTTACGAAGGATGTTGTTCAGGCTATCACGCACAATGTTTTGCGCATTAGCACTTGAAGTGCTCATCATCAGAGCCATCAATCTTAGTGCAAGAAGAAAAGTTTTCTGCATAATAGTTTCTAATTTAGGTGAAGTCCGGTGTAATATGTAGAAGTTACCTTTCTGCACTTGCAGGTGTTCCTTCTAAATGCAAGAAACTTACAGCTTAAAATTATCATAAATTTTGTTTTCAAAGTTCATCCATAAAATATTTACAAAATCAAAGATAGGTTTATATTATCTACAATTAATCCTCGCCTCCACCTGGTAAGTTTTGTGCGCCGGCCCAACTGTACAGGCTTAAACCTTAAAATCATTAAAAATTATGCCTTAAAAAAATAATTCCATTTAAAAGAGATTCTCAATTAGATATTTGATTATTTCTATGCTGTGATTATTTAGCCACGTTTTGGAATCTAATGCCAGGTTATAGAACATAATACATTGCTATTAATTTTGTATGTTTGTTTTTACCCTTTAGTTTCGGGGAATTGACAGTAGAGCTCCATTTGGCAGGCCCGAAAAAAGGAAAGAAATCTATTAAATATAAAAAAGTTCGAATAATAATGAGTTCCATTTCTGAAAATGAAATTTACAGTTCAAGAGTATTAAATGCTTCTATAGAAATGGCATATGAAGTTTTTTCCAATCCGCTTCATTTACAAAAATGGTGGGGACCGGCCGGATTGACCAATACTATTCATGAATTTGACTTACGTCCTGAGGGAAAGTGGCATTTGACCATGCACGGTCGTGAAAAAGGCAGTTATGAAAATTTATCTATATTTAAAGTTGTTAATCCTTATCAATTAATTGCCTGGACAAGAATTTCGCAACCACACTTTGATATGGAAGTAGGATTTGAAAAAATCAACGATATAAAAACAAAAATATCGTTCAGAATGATTTTTAATTCCGTTGAAGAATGTTTGAAAATTAAAAATTTTATAGTCCCTAATAATGAGCAAAACTTTGACAGACTGGAAAAAACACTACATAATCTTGCAGAAGACAAAGCTGTAAATTAAAGAACTATTGCTTATAATAAATTAACACTACCATCAGACAGAGCAGAAGTATCTAATAGCCTGAAGGCAACACAAATAATGATAAAAAATACCGGAAATAAATCGGCACAAGAGGCTCCAAATTCACCTCTATGGAATAAAGTCTTAAATTTGAAAAAATAAAAAGAACAAATATGACAACTAACAAAGTAAAACTGCATCGTGTTTTTACAGCACCGGTAGAAAAAGTTTATAAGGCATTTACTGATGCCGATGCCATGGCTTCCTGGTTGCCACCTTATGGATTTTTGTGCAAAGTGCATAATATGGACTTTAAAATCGGGGGCACGTACAAAATGACGTTTACCAATTTTACCACAGGCAGCGGACACTCATTTGGTGGTGAATATTTAGAAATCAAACCAAATGAATTTTTAAAATATACCGACCGTTTCGATGATCCTAATTTACCCGGACAAATGATTACAACAATTGAACTCAAAAATGTTTTATGTGGCACTGAACTTGTCGCAACACAGGAAGGAATACCGGATTTAATTCCTGTTGAACTGTGTTACTTAGGTTGGCAGGAATCGTTAGACAAATTAAA
>JANOBN010000608.1:0-7383 GCA_031411675.1 Bacteroidota bacterium
CTTTTGCATTTTTAACATCATTCCACATGTCTGCGTATTCCTGAAAGTTGAGGTAAAGAGGATTGTATTTATGTTTAACAACAGAAGTGACACCGTAAATTACTTGCTCTTCTTCCTGTTGAAAGGTGCCGAATATCCGATCCCACAAAATAAAAGTTGCTCCATAATTTTTATTAATGTACAAAGTATCATCCGGTGAAATGCCCGCTACTTTTGTGGCATTTTTAATAACAGGCTCATATCTTCTCAGCTTACCTGACTCTGCACGAAAATAAAGTCTCTTTAAAAAACCAGGTTCAATTTCAGCGAGATGCCGATAGTAGTCGTGCTCAATGTTATGGGAACGCAAAATAATTTTCCTTCCGTTAAGCCTTTCAGCTTTCAGATAATAAGAAGTATGAATCCCCTCCATTAAAACAGGATAATCATCTTTCAATAAATTATTGATTAACTGTTCATTTTTTCGGGAACCCACAATATAAGGCAATGACGATAACAACCTGAATGCTGAGGTGTTTCTACGGTAATAATTTACGCTTGAACAATACTGTCCCAATTGATTTTCCTGTCCCCTTCCATACTCAAAACAATGCAGATGAATCTTAATACCAAGTTGAGAAAGTGCTTTGATACGATTATATATATCTACCACACCGCCGTAATCCGGTGGATACGGAACATCGAAACTGATGATATGTAAATGACGCTCACTCAAAATGTGCGAAAGGTTTCTGTTAATACTGTTTTTTCCTTCTCCCAGTTCAATTCTTTAGCGGCTGTAGTAAGATTCGTTTTCCAATTTAGAATGAGAAGAGGATCATTCATTTTTTTCATTATGGCTGATAATGATTTTGGGTCATGCGTATCGGTAATCATGCCAATGTTGTATTCCTCCACTACCTTGCGGATTTCCGGTAAGTCAGAAGCCAGAACCGGGATGCCGGCATGAATGTAATCAAATAATTTATTGGGCAAACTAAAACGGTAGTTGATATTCGTGTCTTTATCAAGAGTTAATCCAACGTCAGCACATTGGGTATGTTGCATCATGTCCTGATAACTCATTCTAGGCTTAAAAATTATTTTATCAGTTAAAGAAAGTTGTTTCACTTTTTCTTTCAATATATCAAGCACATCTCCACCACCCAAAATAAGCAGTGTAGAATTTTCCAGATATTGCATGGCTTCTACCGCTTCCTCAGCTCCTCTTTGTATGTTAATTCCTGAACCCTGAAGTATATATATAAATTGATTTTCAGGTAATCCGTATTTTTTACGCCCTTCTGCTTTTGCAATCACTTCCATTTTGGGCAATAGTGGGACATTACGCATCACTTTAAAATTGATATTATACTCCTTCCGGTAAAGTTCTGCTATGCTGTTATTAACAGTAAAAAGATATTTGATGGGTGGTAGAAATATTTTTTCCAGCGACTTCCATATTCCCCTTACCAATTTTCTTTCCGCAAGCTCGGGTACTCCGGTAAAATACTCATGACTATCATACACCACCTTTGCATTTTTAAGACGTGATGCAATAAAATTAGCAGGCAAAGTGTCAAGATCATTGCTAAATGCAACATCAAATCGATTGCTGAGCAAGTAAACAAACACACGAATATTATAATTCAGATAAAACAAAGGTCCTGTATGAAACCAAAGCCGGAAGCGTTTGGTGTGATAAGTTCTGACATCCATCTCCGGACTGTGCGGTAAACGGCGTCCTATCAGCAGCACCTCCCATCCTTCCTCATGCAATGCCATTGCCGATCGGTTTACTCTCTGATCGGTTACCAGATCGCTGATTACGGAAATGATTACTTTTTTTCCCACCGGGCTAAAATAGTGAATAGCGGATAGGAATATCTTTGTTTTGTTTGCGCCGCACTTTAGAAACCTTCGGTTGACCTATGAAATAGCCATAATTAAACTCCTTTTAGTCTTTTCAATTATCAGTGTTGTAAACGGCTTTTTTCGGTTGTGAAAGAAATTGTTTGAAAAAAAAATTGTCTGATGTATTGTATATCCGAAAAATCTCTCGATCTTAGTTTGACAAAACAACCGTACTATGAAAAGAAGCTTACTTATTTTATGTCTTTCAGGTATCACATTATCCTCGTATAGTCAGACACTAAATCTGGGTATTGCCACAGGTATAACCAATTATTTTGGTGATTTGGGAAATGATGAGTTCTTTCAGGGCAGCAGTACCTCTCCCGGAGCTGCCATCACGGTTCGGAATATTATTCAGCCTAATAAACTTAACGGAATGGCCTATTCCAAGGTTAATCTGGAAGCGCGGCTAAGCTGGCATCGTATCGGTTATGATGAAACAGCACCTATTGGTCCACGCAGAGGTTCTCCGGAACTTCGTAATTACAACCGCGGGCTTTCTTTCCGTACTGATGTAGTCGGCTTTTCCAGCCATGTTTCGTATACTTTTTACCCCAATCGTAAACTTCCTTTGCATCGGCAGCACGCTGCCATGTATGTGTTTGCCGGTCTGGGTATCTATCATGCACGCCCTAAAGCCGATCTTTTTGCAGGCAACATATCCCTAGATAATAAATATTATTTCTGGAAAGATGGTTACGTTCATAACATGCCTGAGTCAAGCGGTCAGGGTGAAATAATTGAGAAGGATGGTAAGTATGAAACTGATCTGATGGACTGGCATACAGAAGGCCAGGGATTTAGCGGGGAAAATTATACCAAGAAAAATTATTCGCCATGGCATGTTGGCGTTCCTATGGGATTTGGATTTCGGTATGGTTTGAATAAAAAATTAAGTCTCTCTTTTGAATTCGGTTATACCAAGTTTTTCTCTGATTATATTGATGACGTAAGCGATGCTTATCCTACATACGATCAGATCAATCAGATGTATCCAAACGATATTACCAAACAACAGCTTGCCATTTATATTGCTGATCCAACCGGATTGGGCAATGCAGGCGAAACAAGTGCTTCCAAAACACCAAGAGGCAATCCTAATATAAGCGATTCCTACTCTTTTATCAATCTGGAGATATCCTATAACATTCGCTGGCATCCGGAAAGATTAAAAACAGCCTTAGCGAGCTTATTCTAAAATACTCTGTTTCAGATAAATAAAAAAGCCATACGTTAATTTGTATGGCTTTTTTCATTCCGTGGGCCAACTTGGACTCGAACCAAGGACCAACTGATTATGAGTCAGCTACTCTAACCAACTGAGCTATAAGCCCGGAACAGGACTGCGAAAATAGTATTTTTTTGCATTTTTGGGGAAGACTTTGCCCTAAAAAAATTACAGCTTTTCTTTAACAGGTCTGTTTAAAGAAAAATCAGGAAAAAAATCAGGGACAAGGAATATTTTGCCTTTGTGTATTTTACAAATACGGAGCAATTAACCAATTTCTATTATTAAAAAGGTCTTATCATGAATCGTTACTTCCTCATTCATTTTCTTTCCGGTAAGGAGCATTCCAAGGGGAGAGGCAGGCGATATTACCATGAGTTCTGTATCCGCCACTCTGATTTTACCAAGAGCCACAGCCAGATATATATAACCATTGTTGGTACGTATTAATGACCCTTTATTGATCTTTTCAGAAGTAACATGGTGTATGCATGGCTCAAGGGCAGCCTGTTGATGTTCGGTTTCATTGAGTTGATTGCCCAGCTTTTCCTGCTCCAGATGTAACATGGCTCTGGAGGTTTCATGCTTATCACCTGCTGAACTTTTCGATTCTCCCTCCAATGACTGCTTCAACTCCTGTAACCGCTCCTTCAGTTCAAGGATATTTGCTTCAATAAGCTGCATGCAATGGTCATATACTTTTTGTCTGCTAATCATTGCCACAAAGTACGTAAATGCCAAAGGAACAAAGCCTGTTGTCGAAGCCTTTATTTATCCTGTCGTGAAAGCATGTATTGTGGTCGAAGTAATGCGGCTAATTCAATCTGAATAGTACATTTGCCATTCTGCAAAATAAAGCAGTCATTCTAACATTAATAAAGTAACTGCATTCCAATGAAAAAACAATACTTGATTTTGCTTCTTTTGATCCAATTCTGGACCATTGCTGCATCACAAAAGAAAAAAGAAACTCCTGCCGCCAAAGATGAAAAATGGACAGTGGAGAATTTCAAAGGTCTAACTTTTCGCAGCATTGGGCCTGCATTAACCTCGGGTCGTATTGTTGACTTCGCTGTTAACCCTCAAAATCACAAGGAATATTTTGTTGCCTCAGCTTGTGGCGGCGTTTGGAAAACGGTGAATGCCGGCATTACCTATGAGCCAATATTTGATGGTGAAGGCTCCTACTCTATTGGCTGTGTTCGCATTGATCCAAATAATCCGAATGCAATATGGGTAGGAAGCGGTGAAAATAACAACCAACGCTCCGTTGCTTATGGCGATGGTGTATACAAATCACTGGATGGCGGTAAGACCTGGAAAAATATGGGATTGAAGAATTCTGAACATACAGGAATGATTACCATTGATCCTACAAATTCTGATATTGTTTATGTTGCTGCATACGGTCCGGTATGGAGTGCCGGTGGCGACAGAGGTATATATAAAACCATTGATGGTGGCAAAACATGGAAGCAGATTTTAAATGTGAGTGAAAATACAGGCTTCAATGAAATTCATATGGATCCGCGCAACAGCAATGTGTTGTATGCATGTTCACATCAGCGCCGTCGTCAGCTTTTTGGTTACGTAAACGGAGGACCGGAATCAAATCTTTACAAGAGTACAGATGGTGGGATTACCTGGGACACTTTAAAAGTGGGATTACCTGAAGGTGATAAAGGAAGAATTGGTCTTGCGATCTCTCCTGCAAATCCTGATTATATATATGCCATTATTGAAGCAACAGGAAAGAAAGGTGGAGTTTTCCGTTCTGTAAATCGTGGTGCAAGCTTTGAGAAGATGTGCGACAACAATACATCAGGAAATTATTATCAGGAATTATTCTGTGATCCGAAAGATGTAAATAAAGTGTATTACATGGACTTCTGGGTTAATGCTTCACTGGATGGTGGCAAGACATTCAAAAAAGTAGGAGAGAAATTTAAGCATGTGGATAATCATGCACTCTGGATTGACCCTGATGATACCAAACATTTATTGGTTGGTTGTGATGGTGGTATTTATGAGACCTATGATAACGCTGCTAACTGGCAATATAAAGCAAATCTTCCTGTAACACAATTTTACAAAGTAGCTTTAGATAATGATGCACCTTTTTATAATGTTTATGGAGGAACACAAGATAACCATTCTCTTGGTGGCCCTTCCAGAACCAGAAGTGCAAATGGTATTACGAATGCTGATTGGTTCTTTACGCAAGAAGGTGACGGTTTTGAATCGCAGGTTGATCCCGAAGATCCGGATATCGTTTATGCGCAATCACAATATGGAGGTTTAGGAAGATATGACAGAAAGAGTGGAGAAACAGTTGACATTAAACCGATAGAAGGTGCAAATGATCCTGCATTACGCTGGAACTGGGATGCTCCGTTATTAATTTCCAGTCATAGTCATACCCGTTTGTATTTTGGTGCTAATAAATTATTCCGAACCGATGATCGTGGTAACACCTGGAAAATAATCAGCCCTGATTTATCCCGTCAGCTGGATCGTAATAAATTACCGATAATGGGTAAAGTGTGGAGTGTGGATGCGGTTTCAAAAAATGTTTCAACTGATATCTACGGACAGTTGGTTTCCATTGCTGAAAGTAATTTCGATGAAAACCATTTAGTAGTTGGTACGGATGATGGATTAATCCATGTTACAAAAGATGGTGGCGCAACCTGGACAAAAGTGGATAACATTCCGGGTGCTCCGGAGCGGACTTACGTAAATCAAATTATTGCATCACAAACCGATAAAAATGTTTTCTATGCAACATTTAATCATCATCGTTATGGCAACTTCCGTCCTTATATATATAAAAGTAATGATGGCGGAATAAGCTGGACATCCATAACAGGAAACCTTCCGGAGAGGGGCAGTACGTATTCTGTTGCAGAAGATCATGTAAATCCGCAGTTACTATTTGCAGGAACAGAGTTTGGAATATTCTTCACTATTGATGGAGGAATTAACTGGACACAATTAAAAGGTGGATTACCAACTGTTGCAATAAGAGACATTGCCTTACAGAAAAGAGAAAATGATATTGCTGTAGCCACATTCGGAAGAGGATTTTATATTTTGGATGATTACTCCCCGTTACGTTTATTAAAAAAAGAAGATCTTACTAAAGAAGCAATGATGCTTCCTGTAAAAGATGCATGGTTATATAATGAAACACATCAGTATGGTTCTACATTAAAAGGATTTCAGGGAGAGAGTTTCTTCTCCACGCCAAATCCAACTGTCGGGTCTGTGTTTACTTATTATCTGAAAGATGATATAAAATCGTTAAAAGAAAAACGTGCTGATGCAGAAAAAGAAAAAATCAAAAACAATCAACCGGTTTATTATCCGTCTATAGATTCATTGCGTATGGAAGATGAAGAGCAGGATCCTTATTTATTATTTACCATAACAGATGAAAGTGGTAATGTAATCAGAAAGATGAAGACAGCTCCTAAGAAAGGATTAAAGCGCATCGTTTGGAATTTCCGCTATGCTGCTCCCGGTGCTGTAAACTTCACACCGCCTGATCCTACCAATCCTTATGATGTTCAGGAAACAGGACATCTTGCCTTGCCGGGAAATTACAAAGTATCCCTTAGCAAATATGAAGATGGAAAAATAACAGAACTGGTAGCTCCGCAAAATTTTACAGTAAAAGCGCTCAATGCCGCAAAGCTTGGTGCAACGGATAAAAAAGCACTCGATGCATTTTGCAGAAAAGTAAGTGAATTACAGAGAGTAGTTTCTGCAACTGATGCATATCGTTCAGAGCTCGTGAATAAAATTAAATATATAAAGACGGCCATTCTGGATGCTCCATCTGCAATGCCGGGTTCAACTGAGATGGTAAAATCGGCAGAGAAACGTTTAACTGATGTAAATACAACCTTAAATGGCGATGCAACCTTAGCTAAGCGCGAATTTGAAACTGTACCATCTATTTCAAGCCGGGTGGGTACTATAGAATATACGTTATGGAATACCTCTTCTGCCCCTACTTCCACATTTATGCAATCCTATGAAGTAGCTTCTGCACAATTAACCAATGTGCTTACAGAAATAAAATCGATTGATGATGCAATTAAAGGAATTGAAGTAATACTTGAAAAAGGCAAAGCTCCATACACACCGGGTCGTGTACCGGTATGGGAGAAAAAATAAACTACTTCTTTTTATAGTTGAAAAGCCGGTACCTATGTTGGCGGCTTTTTTTATTGAGTGTATTAAACCGCCTTTACAGG